>JBEBJW010001646.1:0-1773 GCA_040079715.1 Myxococcota bacterium
CCCGGTACCCGGACCACGACCCGCGCGCCGGTCCGTCCGTTCTCCACGTGGATATCCCCGCCGTGGGCTCGAACGTACTCCCGCGCGATCGCGAGCCCGAGTCCGGTCCCTCCGACGTGCCGAATCCAGGTCGCCTGGCCCTGATAGAACGCCTCGAACACCCGCTCTCGCTCGGTCGGGTCGAACCCCGGCCCCTCGTCCTCGACCGCGATCACCACGTCGCCGCCCTCGAGCCCGAGCGTGACCAGGACGGTGCCGCGCTCGGGCGAGAACTTGATCGCGTTGGTGATCAGGTTGTCGACGACCGTCCGCAGCTTCAGCGGGTCGCCGACGACCTCGACCGGGACGAGCACGGGGTCGAGCTTGATCTGGCGGGCCCTGGCGGCGACGGCGTTCTGGTGCAGGACCTGGCGGATCACGTCGACCAGCGCCACCGGCTTGAGATCGAGCGCCGCCTCTTCCCGACGCAGATCGCTCGCCCGGAGGAGATCCTCGATCCGCCGGGTCAGCTCGGCGGCATTCGCGGCGATGATCGCGGTGATCTCGCGCTGATCCGGCGTCAGATCCCCGGTCACGCCGTCGTCGAGGAGCTGGGTGCCCTCGCGGATGCAGGTCAGCGGCGTCTTCAGCTCGTGGGACACGTGCCGGAGCAGCCGGACCCGGTCGGTCTCGAGCGCGAGCAGCCGCTGCCGGAGCCACTCGAGCCGGGTGCCGAGGCTCTTCACGTCCGTCGGACCACGGATCGCGATCTCGCGGTCGAGGTCGCCGGATCCGAGGGTCCGGATCGCCTCGTCGAGGGCCCTGAGCGGCCGGACGATCGCGATCACCGCCAGCAGCAGCAGCCCGAGCACCAGCGGCACCACCGACGCCATCTCGATGATCAGCCGCCGCTCGAGCGCCTGGGCCTCGATCTGCATCGACATCGCCGCGTCGGCGTTCGCCGCGATCGACCCGAACAGGATCTGGCGGGCGTCGGTGGACAGCTCGGCGAACCGGTCGATCGCGTCGGCGTACCCGACCGAGTCGGTCGGCTGGGTCGACAGGCCGCGGTGGACGGTGTCCTCCACGTCTCGGAGCTCGGTCAGCTGGGCCTCGACAGGCGCCGGCAGGTCGAGCGCCGCCAGCGAGCCCGCGATCTCGACGAACTCGCGGCGACGCGTCTCGTACAGCGCGCCGAGCTCGTCGTCGCCGAGCACCCGCCGCTGACGGGCCAGCCGCTCCATCGCCGTGACGTGCTCCGCCACCGCCCGCGCGAGATCGACCGTGCGGGCCGCGTCGATCACCGTCTGCGAGCCCGACCGCGCCAGCTCGTCGACCGCGAGGGTCGCGTGGACCAGCGCCACCGACGGCGGGACCAGGACCGCGGTCAGCGCGAGCAGCGCGTACTGGAGGAACGAGGAGATCCGCGGGAGCGCCACCCTGACCTCCACGCGCGGACCGGAGCGTCGCGTGCGCCCTGGCTCGGTACCATCGTCCGATGCCCGGCGCCCCCACGACGTCCGATGGACCGGATGCGACCCTCCGCTGCCCCCCAGCAGCGGCGGATCACACCCGGCCACCGAACCTTGCAGGGGAACGACACCGCCGCGGGGATGGTGCGGGTTCGCGGTGTCGTTCCCGATGCAACGATCAGCCCTTGGGCTGCTTGTCCGACCAGGCCTTGAACTCGGTCTTCGACAGCTTGCCGTTCTTGTCGGTGTCGATGGTCGCGAAGTCCTTGGTGAGGAGCTCGACCTTCGCCACTTCGGCCTTGTCGAGGTTCGTGTCCTTGTT
>JBEBJW010001647.1:0-1752 GCA_040079715.1 Myxococcota bacterium
CCCGGGCAAGCGGGCGGTGATCGAGGCGGTCCCCCGCGGGGTGGTCGCGATCGTCGAGCCGTGGAACTACCCGCTGCTCCAGTTCTACAAGCCGCTGTATCCGGCGTTGCTGGCCGGTAACGCGGTGGTGCTGAAGCCGAGCGAGCACACGCCGCGGACCTGCGCCTGGCTGGTGGGGCTGTGTCGGACGGTGTTCCCTCCGGATCTGGTCCAGATCGTGGTCGGCGGGCCGGACGTGGGGCAGGCGCTGATCGAGGCGGAGATCGACGCGGTCGTGTTCTGCGGCTCGGTCCCGACCGGCCGGAAGGTCGCGGCGCGGTGCGGCGAGCGCCTGATCCCGTGCTCGGTCGAGCTCGGCGGCAAGGACGCGGCGATCGTCCTCGCGGACTGCGATCTGCCGCGGACGGTCGCCGGGATCGTCCAGTGGTCGATGCACAACGCCGGCCAGGACTGCTCGAGCATCGAGCGGGTGTACGTCGAGGCCGCGATCGCCGATCGGTTCGTCGACGCGCTCGCCGGGACGGTCGACAAGCTGGTGGTCGCCCCGTCGACCGGTCGGGCGGACGTGGGGCCGCTCCAGAACGAACGCCAGCTCGAGGTGGTCGAGCGGCACGTCGCCGCCGCGATCGCCGCCGGGGCGGTCGCGCGGACGGGCGGTCGGCGGGTCGGACCGGGCTACGGCTACGCGCCGACCGTGCTCGATCGGTGCACCGAGGCGATGGAGGTGGTCCGGGACGAGACGTTCGGCCCGGTGATCGCGGTGGTGCGGGTCGCCGACGCGGACGAGGCGGTCCGGCGCGCGAACGACGCCCGGTACGGCCTGTGCGGCTCGGTCTGGACCCGCGACCTCGCGAAGGGCGAGGCGCTGGCGCGGCGGCTCGACGTGGGGCTCGCCCTGGTGAACAATCACTCGTTCCCGGGCTCGATCCCCGCGATCCCGTGGACCGGCACCAAGGACACCGGCACCGGCGTCGCCGCCAGCGTCCACGCCTACCCGACGTTCGTGCGCCGTCGGACCCTGGTGATCGACCGGTCGGGCGGCCCGGACGTGTTCTGGAAGCCGATCGACGACGACCTGTGGGCGCTCGGCCAGGCGGCGTCGGCGCTCGCGCTCGGCGCGCTCGGCCAGGTGTTCACCCTGCTCGGGCTGCTCGGCAAGCGGGCCCGCGCGATCCTCGGGCGGGTCGGCGGCTGACGGTCCGGAGCAGCGCCTCGACGTCGGCCGGGCCACCGATCCGGCCGACCGCGACGGCGGACCCCGATCGCAGATAGAGTCGCCGAATGCGTTCGACCCCAGCGGGCGACAACCGGGTGCGACTGCTCGCGCCGCTCGGCCACGGCGGGATGTCGGACGTCTGGCTCGGGGCCCTGCGCGGTCCGGCCGGGTTCGAGAAGCTGGTCGCGGTCAAGCAGCTCCGGTTCGTCCCGAACGACCGGTACGACGGGGGCGCCGCGTTCCTCCGCGAGGCCCGGCTGGCCGCGCTCCTGAACCACCCGAACATCGTCCACACGTTCGAGGTGGTGGCCCAGGGCGGCGACTACCGGATCGTGATGGAGTTCCTCGAGGGGCAGCCGCTGAACCGGATCCTCAAGCGGGCGGGCGCCTCGGTGCCGCTCCGGGAGTGGATCCGCGTCACGTCGGACCTGCTGGCCGGGCTCCACTACGCCCACGAGCTGACCGACCTCGACGGCCGGCCGCTCGGGGTGGTCCACCGCGACGTGAGCCCGCACAACGTGTTCGTCGACTGGGAG
>JBEBJW010001648.1:0-1769 GCA_040079715.1 Myxococcota bacterium
CCGCCCCACCAGATCGACGGCCGCGCCTCGCCCGACACGTTCGCCCCCTTGTGGGGCCCCGGACCCGGGCTCGCCCCGTCCGGGGGGTGCCAATGGGCGACGCTGAACGGGAACACCACCTCCCGCAGGCCCGGGGCCAGGCACCACGCGCGGTCGTAGTAGCCCTTCAGCAGGTAGTCCTCGTACGGCAGGATCCACGCCCCGTGGGCCTTCCGCGCCTGGGCGTCCGCGTCCGCCAGCGCCGCCGGGTACCAGTAGGTCCGCCCGTCGACCTCGAGCCGCGCCAGCTCCGGGCCCGCCGCGAGCGCCCGGGTGACCTCGCCCTTCGGCGCCGGGAGCCACCACGCGAGGTCCTCGACCGTCAACGGGCCGAACGCGTGGACCGCGCGGAGGAGCAGCGCCCGCCGCGCGTCGTCCGCCGGGACCTGCCCCGGTCGGAACCCCGGCACCCACTGAGTGGCCAGCGCGTACCGGGTCCGGTTGCTCCGCGCGTGGGCTGCGTCCGCCCGGATCACCGCCCCGGTGCCCATCGCGTACAGGAGCCAATACCTCAGGTCCGCCGCGTGCGTCGGCAGCGCCGCCTTCAGCTCGTTCGTCCCGCGCGGACCGTCCGCCAGGACCGCGCACAGCGCCTCGACCCCGGCGTCGATCGCCGCGTCCGACAGCGCCTTCAGCCCGGGCGACCGCCGCCCGACCGCGCCCGACGTGGGGCCCGTCGCGGCGGAGATCACCGCGAGGTCGGCGACCCGCACGACGTGGACGGTGTTCCGCATCGCGTTGATCCGCACCAGGCCGTCGCCGGTGTTCAGCCGCGCGTACAGCCGCGCGGGGTCGACGTCGGCGACCCGGGCCCACGCCGACAGGTACGGCGAGGCGTAGTCGGTCGAGTGCAGGCCGATGCTCGCCCCGACCAGCGCGTCGACGTCCGGGGCGGAGCGGTGGTGGTGCAGCCGGGCGGCGCGCAGGCGCTCGAGGAGCGCGGTGGAGGTGGACATGGGGTCCCGGTTATCCGGGGATCGGTCGCGCTGGCGTCGCCCGCTGCGCGGGCCGGCCTCCCTCCGGACTCGCTCCGCTCGGTCGCTCCGCGACGGCGCTGCGCGCCCCCTCCGGTCCGCCTGACGCGGGTCGGCGGCGGGTCTCCGGGCGGCCCGCTCAGTCCGGCAGCGCGTCGAGGCCCTCGTAGATCTCCGCCACCGGCACCGCGACCCCGCACCCGACCAGGCGGAGCTCGTCCGATCGGTCGAGGTGGAGCTGGCGGGTCCAGTCGTCGCCGCGCCGCACCCAGTGCTCGACCCTGACAAAGCCCGGCTCGACCAGCAGGACGTCGGTCAGGCTCGGGATCCGCTGGTACCGGTCTAGCTTCTCGCCGCGATCGTAGTCCCGGGTCGAGTCCGACAGCACCTCGATCAGCACGCTCGGGTTGGTCGCGGTGTGCGGCCGCCCGCCGACCAGCACCAGCGGCCCGCAGAACACCGACAGGTCCGGGTAGGTGTACAGCGCGTCCGGCGTCGCGATCCGCTGGTCGCTGGTGAACGCCCGGCACGGACCGCCGCGGGTCGCGGTCGCGACGATCCGGAACAGGTTGCCGGCGACGGCGTTGTGCCGTGGGGAGCCGCCGGCCATCCCGAGGATCTCGCCGTCGAGGAACTCGTGCTTCGACTCGCTCCGCAGCTCCACGTCGAAGTAGTCGTCGAGGGTGAGGGTCCTGCGGGTGGGCATGCAACGGCCTAACCGGGCGGAACCGACGCCGACCGGAGCTGCGCCCCCGC
>JBEBJW010001649.1:0-1768 GCA_040079715.1 Myxococcota bacterium
TCGGGGCGGTCTCCGCGCGGATCGGGGGGCAACCCGAGCTGGCGGCGGCGGCGACCGACGCCGAGCGGGCGGAGGCCCTCGCGAGCGCGGTCGCCCGGGTGGCTGACGTGAACGTCCGAGACCGCGCGGCCCTCGGCGCGGCCCTGGCGCGGC
The DNA here is from genome assembly GCA_040079715.1 of Myxococcota bacterium. Taxonomy (GTDB): domain Bacteria; phylum Myxococcota_A; class UBA796; order UBA796; genus JACKER01. The sequence continues at coordinate 154 of JBEBJW010001649.1, forward strand.
GCGGCCAGCTCGGGCTCGTGCTCGACGGGTTCGAAGCGGTCGTCGACGGCGGCGCCCTCCTGGTGGACTGGCTCGATCAGGCACCGGAGCTCACCCTGCTGGTCACGAGCCGGGTCCGGCTGCGGGTCGGGCCGGAGCGGGTGGTGGAGCTCGGACCGCTGACCCTCGCCGACGCGCGCCAGCTGTGGGTCGCGCGCCTGGTCGACGCCGGGGTCGAGCCGGTCCTGTCGCCCGCCACCGACGCGCTGCTCGAGGGCCTCGAGCGCCTGCCGCTCGCGATCGAGCTGGCGGCCCCGCGGGCGCGGGTGATGAGCGCCGAGCAGATGGTCGCCCGGCTCGGGGAGCGGTTCCGGTTGCTCGGCGGGGATCCTGGACGGCGCTCGCTCCGGGCGGTGCTCGACCACTCGTGGGCGCTGCTCGATCCGCGCGATCAGCGGGCCCTCGCGTGGTGCAGCGTGTTCGCCGGCGGGTTCACCCTCGACGCGGCCGAGGCGGTGCTGACGGATCGCGACCTCGGCTGGCCGCTCGATCGGCTCGAGGCGCTGTGCGACGCGTCGCTGATCCACCTCGCGCCCACCGGGACGACCGATCCGCGGTACCAGGCGTACGAGTCGGTCCGCGAGTACGCCCTCCACCAGCTCGATCGGACGGGGGAGCGGGCCGCCGCCGAGGCCGCCCACACCCGGTACTACACCGATCGCGGCACGGCGCTGGCCGCGCGGGTCGACGTCCACGGTGGGTTCGCCAGCTTCGGCGAGCTCGCGGCGGAGCTCCCGAACCTGCTGGCGGTGTTCCGGCGGACGCTGCGCGACGATCCGACCACCGCCGCCCGGATCCTGATCGCGATCGAGGTCGTGCTGGCGATGCGCGGCCCGTTGTCGCTGCTCGACGCGCTCGCGACCGAGGTCCTCTCCGACCCGCGGCTGACCGATCCGCAGCTCCGCGCCGCGGTCGGCTGCGTCCACGGCGAGACCACCCGCGCCCGCGCTCAGTCGGCGGCCCACCTGTACGAAGCGGCGTTCGCGGCAGTCGAGGGCTCGGGGACGGACGTCGAGATCCGGGCCCGCGCCGGAGTCGCGATCACGATGTCGGAGGCGGGGCGGCTCGACGACGCCACGCGGTTCGCGGAGGACACCCTCGCCCTGGCCCGCGCTGCCGGGCTCCGGCGGTACGAGTCGCTCCTGTGCAGCGTGCTCGGCCTGCGGTGGGTCCACCGGGACCTCGCGGTGGCCGAGCGGTGGATGCGCAAGGCGGTGTCGGGCGCGCAGGATGTCGGCAACGCCCGGCGCGAAGCGATGGACAGCGGCAACCTCGCCCTGTTGGTCGCGGAGCGGGGAGACCTCGACGAAGCCGAGCGGCTCGCGGTCCGGGCGGTGGCGCTCCACCGGGAGTGGGGGAACACCCGGAGCCTCGGCCGGTCGCTCCGCGCCCACGGGGTGGCGCTCGCCGCGAAGGGCGCGTTCGCGGAGGCGATCCGGATCGGGCAGGAGGCGTGGGCGATGTTCGACCGCGAGGGCCTCGCGCGCGGCAAGATGGAGACCGAGCAGCACCTGACCGAGCTCCGCTGGGTGTGCGGGGGCGATCCGGCAGACGCGGCGGCGACGTTCGAGCGGCT
>JBEBJW010001650.1:0-1762 GCA_040079715.1 Myxococcota bacterium
CCGAGGCGGCGTGCGCCTCCGGCCCGGCCGTGCGGACACGGTCCTGCGCGCCGGCGGGTCTGGGGGGCGCGGCTTCGGGTGTCGCCCCTCAGCTCGTTGTACGACCGGACCTCGACCGCGGGTCACCGACCTGCCGCAGAACCGTGACCCCGACGGATCGCGGCCTCACCGTGCCGTCCCACTCCACCACGGGCCGGGTCGGGCCGGTCCTCGGCGTCACCCTGCCGTAGCCGTCGCTGCTGCGCGGAGGATCCGAGCCCATCGGGGGAACGGCGATGGTGTGCCGCCGGTCAGCGGCCCCAGCCGTCGTGGAGCGAGGCCTCACCCTCGCTGTCGGCCTGGAGAACGGGCGCGTCGGGTCGGCCGGGCGGTCGCGGTTGTCGATCCGCCGGTCGACGCCGAGCGCTCGTCCGAGGGGACCCCTCGGCGGACGCGCGAGGCGAAGGGGTCCTCGGCTTGTGACGGTAAACGATCCAGATTATCGTCACTCCATGACGGAACCCTCGGCCGACGACGATCTGCCGCTCCTCGGGGAGGCGCTCGCGATCGAGCTCGCCAACACGCGCTACGGCGCTGGCGCTGACGCGGTCGACTTCCTCGGCCCCGAGCTCGCCGGCCGGTGGGCGCGAGCGGCCCTCGGCGGCGACGGCGCGCTGTCCGGCGCCCAGCTGGAGTCGCTGCGGGTCCTGCGCGACGCCGTCCGCGTCCTGGTGGAGGCCACCTGGAGCCGCGAGGCGCCGCCCCCCGACGCCGTCGCCGCCGTCAACCGGGCCGCCGCCGGCTGCAGCACCCGCGCCGCGTTGACCTGGGCCCCCCACGAGGGGCCGCGCGCGCGCGTCGTGTTCGACGGACCCCCGTTCGAGGTCGCCCTGGCCCGCGCCGCCACCTCCGCGATCGAGACGCTCACCCACGAGCGCCCGATCCGCCGCTGCGAAGGTCCCGGCTGCACCCTGTGGTTCGTGGTCGACCACGGGCGCCGGCGGTTCTGCCACGACGGCTGCAGCCACCGGGCGCGACAGCGCCGCTACACCCGGAGTCGACGATGAGCGTGTTCTACGGCGAGCTGGCCTCCTGGTGGCCGATCCTGTCCCCGCTCGAGGAGTACGAGGAGGAGGCGACCACCTTCGCCGCCGCGCTCGGCGCCCGGCGCCCGGCGGCCCGGGATCTGCTGGAGCTCGGCTGCGGCGGCGGGCACGTCGCGTGGTACCTCCGCCGCGCGTTCGACGTCACGTTGACCGACCTCAGCCCCGAGATGCTGCGGGTGGCCGCCGCCCTCAACGCCGGCTGCGACGTCGCCGTCGGAGACATGCGCACCCTCGACCTCGGCCGCACCTTCGACCTGGTGTTCGTCCACGACGCCGTCGACTACCTGCGCACCGAGGCGGATCTGGCGGCGACGGCGCGCACCGCCCGCCGCCACCTCCGCCCCGGCGGCCTCGCGCTGTTCGTGCCGGACCACGTGGCCGAGCGGTACGCGCCGGACACCGGCACCGGCGGCTCCGACGGGACGGACGGGCGCGCGGCCCGGTTCCTCGAGTGGAGCGAGCGCGGCGCCGACGGGAACAGCTGCGTCACCCACTACAGCTTCGTCCTGCGGGAGCCGAGCGGCGAGGTGACCACCCGGTACGAGCGCCACGAGCTCGGGTTGTTCCCGACGGCCACGTGGGTCCGGGCGCTGGAGCAGGCCGGCCTCCGGGTCGAGGTCGTCGAGGAGACCACCACCGAGGATCACGCCCCGCGGCTGCTGTTCTTCGGCCACGCC
>JBEBJW010001651.1:0-1762 GCA_040079715.1 Myxococcota bacterium
GTCGGTGCGGGGCGCGGGGCGAACCGGGGCGCCGGCGTGAGCGTCGACCCCGTCGCTGCCGTGATCCTGTCGATCGAGGTCGCCACCGCGAGCACGGCGCTGTCGGCGATCCCGGCGATCGCGGTCGGGCGGTGGCTGGCGGGCCACGACGGGTGGGCGCGGTCGGTCGTGTCGGCGGTGGTGCTGGTGCCGCTGGTGCTGCCGCCGGTGGTGACCGGGCTCGTCCTGCTCGACCTGTTCGGTCGCCGGGGCCCGCTCGGCGCGGCGCTCGCGTCGGTCGGGATCCACGTGACGTTCAGCTGGGTCGGCGCGGTGATCGCGGCCACGGTCGTCGGGTTCCCGCTGTACGTGGTGTCGATCCGCCAGGCGTTCGAGGCGATCGACCCGCGGTACGCCGAGGTGGCGGCCACCCTCGGGGACCCGCCGTGGACCGCGTTCCGTCGGGTGTCGCTGCCGCTCGCTGCGCCCGGGATCGCCGCCGGGGCGGTGCTGGCGTTCGCGCGGGCCCTGGGCGAGTTCGGGGCCACCGTGGTGCTCGCCGGCAACGTCGAGGGGCGCACCCGGACGATCGCGCTCGCGGTGTACGCGCTGCTCGACGCGCCGGGGTCCGATCCAGCGGTGTCGTGGCTGGTCGGCGCGAGCGTGGTCCTCGCCCTCGGGTCGCTGCTCGCGTACGAGGCGCTGGTCCGGCGGCAGCGGCGGTGGCGCGATGGCTGAGCGGCTGATCGCGCGGTTCGCGCTCGCGCTGGGGGCGCTCCGGCTGACGGTCGACCTCGCGACCGACGCGCGGGCGATCGCGCTGGTCGGCCCGTCCGGCGCCGGCAAGTCGACGATCCTCCGGGTGCTCGCGGGGCTCGAGCGCCGGGCGACCGGGGTGGTCACCGTCGACGGCGCGACGTGGCAGGGCCCCGGGGTGTTCGTGCCGCCGCACCGCCGGCGGGTCGGGTGGGTCCCGCAGGACGCCGCGCTGTTCCCGAACCGGACCGTCCGGGAGAACCTCGGGTACACCCGGCCGCCGCCCGCCGCGGTCGCCGCGATGGCCGACCAGCTCGGGCTCGCCGCCCTGCTCGACCGGGGCCCGCGGAACCTGTCGGGCGGGGAGCGCCAGCGGGTCGCGCTCGGCCGGGCGCTGCTGTCGGAGCCGCGGCTGCTGCTGCTCGACGAGCCGTTCGCCGCCCTCGACGAGCCGCTGCGGGCGCGGCTCGCGGCGGACATCGCCTCGTCGTGTCGGGCGCGGTCGCTCCCGTTCGTGGTGGTGTCGCACGATCCGCACGACGTGGCCGCGCTCGCCGACGAGGTGTGGGTGGTCGAGGCCGGGGCGGTCCGCCGCCGGTGACGGTCAGCCCGCGGCGTACCACCGCGCCAGCCTCTCCACGCTCACGAGGCCGGTCCGGTACAGCACCGGGAACGTGTTCATCGCGAGCGCCGCCCGCAGCGGGTGCCGGAGGTACCGGCGGGCCGACACCCGCACCCGCCCGGGCGCGATCGCGATCCGCCCGACCGTCCACAGCCGGCGGGCCAGCTCCAGGTCCTCGAACAGGGGCTGGTCCGGGTACCCGCCGACCCGGTCGAACGCCGACCGGCGGACGAACAGCGCCTGGTCGCCGTACGGCAGGTGGGTGTAGCTCGCGCGCAGGTCCGCCAGCGGCAGGAGCGGGTCGAGCCACGAGCCGCCGCAGTCGTCGACGGTCCGGGTCCGGAACGCGCCGGCCACCACGCCGTCCTCGGCGAGGGTCGCGCGGATCACGGTCGGAGCGTCGTC
>JBEBJW010001652.1:0-1759 GCA_040079715.1 Myxococcota bacterium
GCTCGCGGGTCGGGTGGTCGACCAGCACCCGCCGCGGGTCCTCGGGGTGGCCCGCGACGTGACCCACCGCCGCGAGGCCCAGTCGGAGCTCGCCGAGGCGAACGCCCGGTTCGAGCTCGCCGCCGCCGCCGCCGCGGTCGCGGTGTGGGACTACGAGTTCCGCACCCGCACCACCCGCTGGACCGGCGACCACCACCGGCTGACCGGCCTTCCGTCGGACGCCGCGATCGATCCGCGGGCGGTGTTCCGGGCGATCCACCCCGACGACCGGGTGCGGGTCCGCGACGCGATCGCCGAGCGGGTCGCGGCGGGCGAGTCGGACCTCGAGCTCGAGCTCCGGTTCGTCCACGGGGCCGGGCGGATCGTGTGGGTCGGGGTCCGGGGCCGGATCACGTACGGACCGGACGGTCCCCTCGACATTCATGGCGCGTGCTTCGACATCACGCCCCGCAAGCGACTGGAAGAGGAGCGGGAGCGGCTGCTCGAGAGCGAGCGGTACGCCCGGTCCGACGCCGAGCGCGCCACCCGGCTGAAGGACGAGTTCCTCGCCACGCTGTCGCACGAGCTCCGGACGCCGCTCGGGGCGATCCTCGGCTGGACCCACCTCCTCCGGAACCGCCCGTACGACGCCGCCAAGGTCCACCAGGGGCTCGAGGTGATCGAGCGGAACGCGCGGGTCCAGACCGAGCTGATCGCGGACCTGCTCGACATGAGCCGGATCCTGTCGGGCAAGATGCGGCTCGACGTGCAGCGGGTCGATCTCACGGCGGTGATCGACGCGGCGATCGAGGCGGTGCGGCCGGCCGCCGACGCGCGGGAGATCCGGCTCGAGCGGAGCGACGCGGCGACGGTCGAGCTCGACGGGGACCCGAGCCGGCTCCAGCAGGTCGTGTGGAACCTGCTGTCGAACGCGGTGAAGTTCACCCCCCGCGGCGGCTCGGTCGCGGTCGGGATCACCGCCGTCGGGTCGTGGGTCGAGGTGACGGTGCGCGACACCGGCGCCGGGATCGACCCCGCGTTCCTGCCGTACGTGTTCGAGCGGTTCCGCCAGGCGGACGCGTCGTCGGCGCGGGTCCACGGCGGGCTCGGGCTCGGCCTCGCGATCGTCAAGCACCTGGTCGAGCTGCACGGGGGCCGGGTGGCGGCCCACAGCGAGGGCGAGGGGCGAGGGGCGGCGTTCCTGGTCGAGCTGCCGCAGGCCGGGGTGGCGCTCGCCGAGGACGACCCGTCGTCGTTCGGGGACGATCCGCGGACCCCGTCCCCGGCCCCGCCGATCGACGCCGAGCGCCTCCGCGGGCTGCGGGTGCTGGTGGTCGACGACGAGCCCGACGCCCGCGACATCGTCCGGCGGCTCCTCGAGGAGTACGCGATCGAGGTGTTCACCGCCGCGTCCGCCGACGACGGGCTGGCGCTGCTGGCGACGGCCCGCCCGGACCTCGTGGTCAGCGACATCGGGATGCCGCACAAGGACGGGTACCAGTTCATCGCCGCGATCCGCGGCCGGAGCGATCCGGTGGTCGCGGTGGCGCTGACCGCGTTCGCCCGGCCGGAGGACCGCGACCGCGCGCTCGCGGCGGGGTACCAGGCCCACCTCGCGAAGCCGGTGCGCCCGACGGAGCTGCTGTCGACGCTGTCGACGCTCGCGGTCGCCGCGGCGGGGTCCCGGCGGGGCTGACACCCGCCTGTCGCTAGCCAGGAGCGCTCGGGAATGCTCCCTTCAGGGAGCGTTCACGCGCTCCTGACGCGAGTCTTCGGGCCG
>JBEBJW010001653.1:0-1758 GCA_040079715.1 Myxococcota bacterium
CTGCCAGGCGATGACGTTCCCGCGTTCGTCGACCTCCTCCTCGAGGAGCCACTCGAACACCCGACGCGGGTCGTCCGGGTCGGTGACCCGCGCCTGGTCGCCCTTCCCGTAGGTCCGGCGGACGTTGCCCGGGGATATCGTGCGCCAATGGGCGCGACCGTCGGCCACCCGACGCCACCGCTCGATCAGCGCGAAGGCCGCCTCCACCCGCGGCCGGTACCGCTGGACATCGTAGGTGTCGGCGCCGACGGTCACGCTCCGAACGACTTCCGCGCTCTCGACCCGCAACGGCACGAGATCTTCGGCGTCGGAGAGCACGAAGGTGTCGGCCTCGTCGCCGGTGTCGCAGTACCGCGGGAGCCCCTTGTCGGTCTTTCGGCGGACCGAGGGGATGGACAGGCGCCACCCGAGCCCGAACGGGCCGTTGCCGGCACCCGAGTCGCAAGCCAGCGACAGAGCCGGCGTGAACCCGCCGCGCCCCGGGGTGATCGGCAGCGGGATGGCGAACGACGCCGACCCGGTCACCGGGTTCGCCGAGACCTTCTCACCCATGCCCCCGATCGCACCGCCGCCCTTCGGGAGCGTCACCGCGGGGGCGGAGATCCGGAAGCCCTCGGGCAGCGACCCGTCTGGACCGCGGCCCGGCGCGGGATCACGGCCGAACGTCCCCGGTCGGGGCGGTGACTTGCCTGGTGGGTCCATCGGCACCGCCGGACCTTACCCGACCCCGGCCCGCGTGCCCAGGCGCCCAACGCTCGAATCCCGGCGAGCCTGCGACCTCCGCTCATCCGCGCGCCGCGAAACCCGGCGACCCGCACCCAGCGCTAGTCGCACCAGACTCCGAGATTTCAACGCGAATGAAAGTGGTCGGGGCGACTGGATTCGAACCAGCGACCACCAGACCCCCAGGCCAATGGATCGGTCGCTCAGATAGGCCAGAAGCACCGCGCCGCACGTACAGACAGCCTGTCTGAACAGTGTCCGTACAACGGGCGAAACTACAGTTCCGCGCGGCGCAGCTACAGTGCAACTCAACGCGGAGCCGACGCGTTCCCGCCCTGCGATTGCGTGCGACCGCCCCGACCTGGTCGTCTGGCGTGGTTTACCGGGTGGTGGAGGCAAGTCGCGCCGCCGCGATCACTTCCTCCAACAAAGAGATCTCCTCCGGACTGAATATCTCGCACAGAGACTCGGGGTCGAGATTGACTTGTTCCTTGTGGTCGAGGAGGTTCTCTGCAGCGGCACGCAGGAGGTGGAGTACCCCAACGGTATCAAACTCGGGACCGTTGGCACTCCACGTACGTACCCCGTTGAGCAAATCTGCGTAGAACTTGTCATTCATCTGTTCACCACCGCTCCAGACCTGTTTACCTTCTGGAGAACGTCGAACGCTTCGGAGAGTAGCGGCGTTCCTTCATCGAAGGACGACCATGCTACATTTACAATTCGCATGTGCGCCGGGTTGTTGAATGTCGGAGCTCGCAGCACATCGTACCCAGCAGCTCGAATATCCGCAACGAAAGCCCCGTACATGATGTCGCCAGGCATAGCTGCGCGACCGAACATTCGAGGAATCTCAGTACGAATGTCCAGGTTACTGGCGAGCGTTACGGACTTTCCTGGTGCTGCTACTCCGCCGACAGGAACCGTGTCCATGGGGCGAAGCCCGGGTTCGACACCTGGACACCTCACGTCCTGCGTGATCGCGGCGTTGGAACCGTGTACGTAGCGCTCGGGAGTACGGCATCGCCCTGGATC
>JBEBJW010001654.1:0-1756 GCA_040079715.1 Myxococcota bacterium
CCCGGCCCGGAGCCGCGCCTCCTGCCGGCCGCCGGAGCCCCCGACGCCAAAATGCGCGGCGCATCCACCCATCGCCGTTCCGGCACCCGGCGCACGAAGACGCACCCACGCCCACCACCGGGCGCCCGCGGCATCCATCCACCGCCCCGCGCCATCCCTCCGTTCCCGGGACCGGGCGCCCGCGGCATCCACCCACCGCCCCGCGCCATCCCTGACCCAGTGGGGCTACATGCAGTCCGCGCTCGGGTCGCCCGGGAGCGACTCCGGCCCCTGGTCCACGTGGTCGGCGTAGAACGCGGCGAACGTCGGCTCGTCGAAGCACGACGCCCGCAGGCGCCACCCCCACGCGACCGCCGCGAACCGGTCGTCCATCTCGGCGTACGGCGTCACCAGGGTGAACAGGCCCTGCGACGTCGCGAGGGACGCCATCGCCGCGACCTCGTCGACGCAGTCGTCGCAGTGGTACAGCGAGACCACCCCGCCGTGCTCGAGGTTGTGGACCCACCGGTCGTCCGGGACGGGCTCGGCGTGGGTGCCCCAGGTCGACCAGCACGGATCGTGCGGCCCGCCCGCCGGAGGCCGATCCTGGTACGCGACCGGCTCGACCGTGTGGTACCGGGCGGCGTACGCCAGCTCCTCGATCACGCAGTCGCCGTCGCACGCGTCGCACGGGGTCGACGAGACGAGCAGCGGGACGGTGTCGTCGCCGGGATCGCCGGTCGGGGTCACCCCCGAGTCCGACGGCAGCGCCACCGGACCGCCGCACGCGACCAACGCGAGGACCACGGTCACCTCCGATCGCCCTGTACCCTCGCTCAGCCCTTCAGGCGGGCGATCTCGGGCGCCGCGAACTTCCCGAGCCCGTTCGGGTCGGCCGCGATCGACTCCCACAGGTCGAGCGCCTGCGGCAGATCGCCGAGGCGCTCGGCGAGCCGCGCCCGGCGGGCCCGGATCTCGTACAGCTTGCCCATCGACGCGGTGCCCTCCCCGGCCGAGGTGGACTCGGAGCCGATCCGCCACTCGATGTCCTCCGCGACGCGGAAGTGGAGCAGCGCCTCGGCGTCCGGCAGCCCCTCGAGGGCGGTCGCGCGGGCGAGGTGCAGCTGCTGCAGATCGGCCTGCGCCTCGAGCGACCACACGTTGGTGTGGCGGGTCCGGTGCGCTTCCAGGGCGTCCTTGAACTGGTCTTCGGTCATGGCGCGCATTCTCTCACAGCCCGACCCCCGCGAGCGCGAGCGCGACCACCGACAGGCTGGCGGCCAGCTCGAGCGCCCCGGAGGCCCGATCGCCGACCCTGGATCGGACCGCGCTGCCGGCCGCGTTGCCGACCGGGATCGCGACGGCCAGCCAGCCTGCGTCGCGGATCGCGGCCCCGTCGAGCGCGCCGCCGGCCCCGAGCGCGGCGAGCCGCCCGACGTGCATCGCGACGCCCCCGGCCGACAGCGCCGCGAGGTACGCGCCGCCCCGGAGCCCGAGCGACTGGAGGATCGGGCCGGCGAGGATCCCGGCCCCGCCCGCGGTAGACGACAGGCCGACCACCAGCCCCGCCGGGGCGATCGCCCGCCGGGGGACCGCGATCCGCGCGCCGGACGCCTGGTTCACCGCCGCCCCGAGCGCGGCCGCGATCATCGCCGCCGACACCGCCCACGACGGCAACCGGAGCGCCGCGACCGCGCCGAGCACCGCCCCGACCAGCGCCGCCGCGAACGGGCCCGCGACGCCGACCGGGAGCTCCCGCCGGTACCACCAGGTCCGG
>JBEBJW010001655.1:0-1754 GCA_040079715.1 Myxococcota bacterium
GACGTCGACCTCGCGCCGTACTGCGGCCAGCTGTTCGAGCTCGCGGCCCTGGTCGAGGACGGCCACGGGTGGATGCTGGTCGACCCGGACACCGACTCCGACGACGGCCACCGGAGCCGGGCCCGGATCCTGGCGAAGCTCGGCCACCAGAAGGTCCAGGGCGACCAGCATCCACCCGTGGCCGTCCTCGACCAGGGCCGCGAGCTCGAACAGCTGGCCGCAGTACGGCGCGAGGTCGACGTCGTCGGCCCCAGCCACCACCCGCGGCGCGAGCGCGGCCCACGACGCGGGCGCCCCGGCGATCCGCCAGCAGGCCCGGTGGACCGCCGCCCGCTCGTCGACCCCGTCGCACACGAACCCGTCCGGGAGCGACCCGCCGTCGAGCCCGCGGATCACGCCGTCCTGGACCCGCCCCTCGACGACCGCCGGCTCGCCCCGGTCGCCGAGGCGGAGCGCGACCGCGTCGAGCAGCCAGTCGTGCTCGGGACCGAACGCCACCGCCGAGGCGCAGTGGGTGGTGCCGGGTCCGCGCCAGATCCCGAGCATCCAGCCGTCGGTCGGCACGTAGTGGTCGTGCTGGACTGGTAGCCCGCAGATCTGGCAGTTCGTCCCTAACACGCCCATCGCGCCCTCCGAGCACCGGAGTCTACGGCAGACGAGCCGGACCGTCTCCGCGCGCGCGCCTCGCTGACGGCGCTGACTGCGTGGGTTCGCTGCATTCGCGGCCCAGTCACCCGAACAGGGGACTTGACCCATGCGCGCGCGCGCGCTGCAATCTAGAGACCATTGGACCCGGAGGGTGCAGTGGCGTGTGGCATGACGGTGGGACGGTTCCCGTTCACGAGCTGGGTCACCTCGCTCAATGATCAATGGAACCCCGTAGGGAAGGAGATGACGATCGTGGGTGGCCAGGAGCTCGACTACGCGCTGACACTGACCCGGGTCACCAGCAATGCCACGGCGATCGCCGCCACGGCGCTGATGGCCGCTCGGCCGGACGTGGTGTTCGGTGTGAACGCCGCCAGCGGCGCCTACGCGGGTGCTCAAGGGAGCACGCATCACGTCACCACGTTGTCCACGGTAAACGACAAGTACCTGGCACAGGCCGGGGTGCTCACGAAGCTCGCGTCGGGCGCTACGCCCGGGTACATCAGTGGTTACTTGTCCGTCGTCCTCCGGGCCTGCGCATCGCGAATCGGCACCCGGGAGATCGAGGTGGATCCCAACCAGACCAACGGCGCGCCCCGCACCTACCGGCTCGGGCGGGTGCCCGCGTCGGGTGCAGACAAGCTTCGAGCCGCCATCGTCACCAACGCAGCCAAGGATCTCGAGTACCTGTTCTTCGTCCGCGGGGTGAACGACCCGGACGCGCCCGGCGTGTGGGTCGCGATCGGAACGTGGGCCGCACTGGCGGACGGAGCGAGCGCGATCTGCACCACGGACGCCGCGGTGAGCGTGGTCACGCCATCCTCCTACCACATGCTCGAGTTCGGGTTCGCGATCCGGATGAAGCTCGGAGGCTCGGCTCCAGCAGGATTCGTTCGGGTCATCGCCGGGTTGAGCTACACGTGACGAACCAGCCCCCGGTCGGATGGGTCGCGGGCAACGCTCGAGATGTCGCCTTCCTGCGAGCGGAGGCGGGTCGGCCGAAGCGGAAGGAGCCTGATCGGCAATCGATCGACCCGCCCGGGGTGGACCTCCGCGGGACGGACCTGAGGACTCGACCCAGCCGATCTGGGCCTGCCCAGCCGCCG
>JBEBJW010001656.1:0-1744 GCA_040079715.1 Myxococcota bacterium
GTGGTGTCGGGCGAGATCGCGTACCGCGACGGGGAGCTGATGGTGGGGGTCCGCGGCCGAGCGCTGTAGGTTACGGGCCGGCCGGAGGCACGATGCTGTCGGTCGGAGAGACGGTCGCGGAGTTCACGTTGCCGGATCAGGCGGGCCAGGCCGTCACCTGGTCGAGCCTGCGGGGCACCCCGGTGGTGGTGTTCTTCTATCCGAAGGCGGACACCCCCGGGTGCACCAAGGAAGCGTGCGCGTTCCGCGACCTGTCGGCGGAGTTCGCCGCTGCGGGCGCGCGGGTGATCGGGATCTCGGCCGACCCGCCGAAGCGCCAGAAGGCGTTCGACGACAAGTACACCCTCGGGATGCCGCTGCTGTCGGACCCGGACCACGCCGTGCTCGCGCCGTGGGGGGTGTGGGGCGAGAAGAAGATGTACGGCAAGACGGTCCACGGCATCGTGCGGACCACGGTGCTGTTCGACGCGGACGGGCGGGTCGCCCACGTGTGGTCGCCGGTGAAGGTCGACGGCCACGTCGACCAGGTGCTGGCCCGGGTCAGGTCTCGGACGTAGCCCGCAACCCCGGCAAGAACAGCCCCGGGAGCGTGTGGAGCTTCTGGCCGAACCCGTCGACCCGCCGCCGCGCCCCATCCACCAGGACCGCCTCCGCCGACGCGACGAACGCGACCGCGGCGACCTCCGGCTCGGGCCAGGTGAACTCGGCGTCCGCCACGCCCTGGTTCAGGATCGACATCGCCGCGTGGCCGAACGCCTCGCGCGTGGCCCGCATCCGGTTGGCACACGCCGGCGGCAGATTGTCTGGATCGAGAATCACGGCCCGTGGCAGGCGCTGACCGTGGCGACCAATCACCGCCGCGAGCTCGGTCAACCGACCGGTCGCAGTGTTGCGGGCGAGCGCGTCTCCGACCTCGTTCTCGGCGCGCTCGCACGCATCCCCGACCAACGCGACGACGACATCTTCTTTACTCGGAAAGTACTTGTACAGGGTGCTCTTGGACATGCGCAGCGAACGCGCCAGCGCGTCCACCGTCAGGTCCGAACAGCTCCCCGAATCGAGGATTCCGACCGCCCCCGCAAGGATCCGTTCGCGACTCATTTTTTGGTCAATCGCCATCACATCGAGCCCCGCTCGTTCGGCGGGAGAAGCATAGGCAGGATCGGCCCCATCCGCAAGGCGCGGACTCGATGACGACTGTGGTCCTGCGCGGCTGGCCGATCGGCGGGTGTCGGCAACCGACGCTGAACTGGGTCGCCTGGTTGCGCCGGACGTCGGCCAGAAATAGCCAGTCTCACAGGAGACGTGATGCGAGGCGGATCCGCGCCGTTGGTGGTGGCAGCCGTACCGGAGGAGCTCGGCGACTTGCCAGGAGAGCTGGTGGGGGTCGGCCCGATCGTCGCCGGCGCCCGTGCAGCCGCGATCCTGGCCCGGGCGCAACCCGCAAGTGTCGTTTTGATCGGCACTGCGGGCGCCTACCCCGGCGGTCCCCCGATCGGAGCCGCGATCGCCGCTGCGGTGGTCGGGTGGGTCGACGGGGTCGGGGCGCTCGGTCTCGGCTACGTCCCGCGGCCGCCCGCGCCGATCGACGCGGATCCGGCGCTGCTCGCGGCTGTCCCCCTCCCCCGTCACCGGGTCGCGACGACCGGCGCGATCTCGACCGACGCGGCGTTGATCCGCGCGCTGGCCGCGTCGCCGCCCGGGTGGGACGTCGAGCACCTCGAGGCGTACGCGGTGGCGTCGG
>JBEBJW010001657.1:0-1743 GCA_040079715.1 Myxococcota bacterium
CGGGTGGGCCGCGCGGATCGCCGCGATCGACGGGTCCGCCCCCATCGCCACGACCAGCGGCAGGTCGGCGAGGGCGGCGCGATCGTCGGTCGCGGTCAGCGGCAGCCCGACCGCGTCGGCCGCCTCGACCAGCGCCGGCGCGATCCCGGGCTCGCCCGTCGGGTGCTTCAGCACCACCCGGGTCCCGCGGCCGAGCAGCACCGCGCACCACTCGATCGGCGCGGTCGACACCGTCCGCGCGACCACCACCGCCGCCGCCGGGAACGGCTCGCCCGGCCGACCGATCGCGTCGGCGAGGCCGGAGTCGGTCAGCGCGTCGAGCGCCGCCTCCCACGCCGCCCGGGCCCCGGACACCGACAGCGGACCGCTCCACGCGGTCGGGTCGATCGCGCGGAGCCGGTCCCGCCAGGCTCGGACCCGCGCCGGGCCCTCATCCACCGCGGGCCTCCTCGATCGTCAACGAGCAGCCGCGCGGCGGGGCGCCCGTCAACCGCCCGGCGAGCGCGACCGACCCGTCCGGGTGGACCCGCCCCTCGTCCATCGTCTCGATCGCGAGGGTCCCGTCGAGGTTGCACAGGTCGTAGAACCGGAGCTGGCCGCGCTCTCCCGGTCGGACCGGCGCGCCGGACACCGGGTCGACCGCGACCACCCTGAGCCACGGCGGCGGCAGGTACCGGGTCTCCGGCGTGCCCCACAGCTGCGACGACAGCTCGGTCATCCCGTACTCGGTCACCAGCCGCGCCGGACGGAGCCGATCGCGGGTCCACCCGGCCAGATCCCGCTCGTCCACGGTGTGGATCCGCCCCTTGAACCCGCCGGTGATCATCACGACCGAGCCGGGGGGCAACGCCGACGCGTCGGGCAGCCACGCCTCGAGCGCGAACGCGGTGGTCGCGATGAACACGGCCTCGCCGGCGTCGCGGATCCGTCGGTTCGCGCCGTCGGGGTCGAGCACGCCGTCGCGGACGTGGAACGAGGCCGCGCCGAGCCGGGCCACCATGTGCGACAGCGAGGAGTCCGGCACGTCCTCGGTCAGCCCGACCACCACCCGCGGCCGGCCGGGCACGCACCGATCCGCCCACCGCACCGCGTTGTGGTCGTACAGGGCGGTGGCGCGCATCCGGTGCTCGCCTCGGCGCCCGGAGGTGGTGCCCGAGGTCCGGAACACGACCTGCGGCTCGCGGTCGCCGACCGTGCCGACCGGCAGATCCTTGAACACCCCGACCGGCACGGCGGGGATCTCGGTCCAGTCGGTGACCGGCCGATCGACGAGCGAGGCGACGACCCGATCGTGCGCGACCTGCCACCGGTGGATGTCGAGCGCCAGGGCCTCGAACGGCTCGGGCGGCGCGCCGACCGCGGCCCGGTCGACGAACGCGAGGATCCGACGGGCGAGTTCGGTCACGCGACCTCCACGAGCGCCGCCGCGAACGCCGCGATCTGCGCGTCGGACAGGGTGACGGGCGGGGTGAGTTGGAGACTCGCGTCGTCCGCCGGCAGGACCAGGAACCCGCGCTGGAGCAGCGCCCGGCTCGCCCGGAGGGCCCCCCCGCGAGGCACCGGCACGGCGCGCATCAACCCGGCGCCGCGGAGCGGGGGGAGGGCGGCCTCCAGCGCCCGACCGCGGTCGGTCACCGCGTCGCACAGGCCCCGCTCGAGGCGGTCGAGCACCGCGAGCGCCGCGGCGCAGCCGATCGGGTGGCCGAGGAACGTCAGGGTGTGGATCGCCTCGCCGCGCGACCC
>JBEBJW010001658.1:0-1737 GCA_040079715.1 Myxococcota bacterium
CCGGCGCAGGCGGCTCCGGCGGGAGATCCGACCGGACCCGGGTCGAGCTCGGCGGGACCAGCGACGTGGTCGGCAGCGGCATCGGCGGGCGTTGGGCCGGCAGCGCGGCCGGCGAAGCTGAGCTGGACGAACCCGAGACGGACGAGCCCGACATCGACGGCGTCGGCGACGACACGAGCGCGACGGTGGGGGCGTGGACCGGCGAGGCCACCGACGGCGGCGGCAACGTGATCTTCGCCGGCATGCTCGGGAACACCCCGCTCGGCGCGGACGCGCTGACCGGCGTCATCGCGTGGGCGGGCGGCGTGGTCCGCGGGGGCGGCGCCGACGGGGTGCGCGAGGCCCCGACCGCGATCCGCATCGGACCCGGATTCGCGCCTTCGTCGGCCTCGGACCGAATCTTCGCGATCTCGTCCTCCGACATCCGGACCATCTCGCGGCTGACGAGGCCGGCGACCGGGGCGTCGAGCACGTCGCCCGGCTGGACCCCCGGGAGGGTCAGCAACCCGGCGAGGGGGAGATCGTCGGCCGGCGCGCCCGGCGGCGTCGACCCCGAGCTCGCCCGCTGCGCGGCGGCGATCGGCCGCGGCGGCTCGGGCGTGGTGTTGCCGGGGCGAGGATCGGGTCCCCCGCGCTGCGACGCGTCGAACGACTCCGCCGACAGCTCGTAGCCGTCGAGCGACCCGGTGATCTGCGGCTGAGCGGCCCACTCCCGGCTCCGGGCCCACCGCTTGAGGGTCGGACCGGGCAGCGTCTCGGCGAGGTCCTCGCACTGGCGCGCGACCTGACTCGCGGTCGGTCGAGCACCCGGATCGACCTCGAGCATCGTGCGGAGCAGGCTCACCACCCCGTCCGGGGTGTCCGGCGCGATCCGCTTCAGCCGGTCGTCGACGTGGCTGTTGAACTTCCGCGAAAGCAGCATCGTGCCGTAGATCTGCTTGAGGGTCATGCCCTCGAACAGCCGGTGGCGGGTCAGCCCCTCGTACAGGATGCAGCCGAGCGCGTACACGTCGGACGGCGGCTCGACCTTCTCCTCGTGGAACCGCTCGGGCGCCATGTACAGGTAGCTGCCGAGCATCGCGTTGTTCGCGGTCTGCGCCTCGCGATCGAGGTTCGTCGCGCGGGCGATCCCGAAGTCGAGCAGCTTGACCTCGCCGTGCCGACCGAGCCGGATGTTCGCCGGCTTCACGTCCCGGTGGACGAGGTGCATCGGCCCGCCCTGCGGCGAGGGCGTGTTCCACGCCACGTCGAGCGCCGCCGCGACCTCGCCGAGCACCCCGACCATCGCCCGCGTCGGGAGCGGCGGATCGGCGGCGAGGCAGCTGTCGAGGTCTTCGCCCTCCACGAACTCGGTGACCAGGGCCACCCGGTTCTGCAGGAGCACCAGGTCGTGGACCCGGAGGATCGCCGGGTGCGACAGCGCGCCGAGCAGGCGCCCCTCGTCGCGGAGCCGCTTGACCGAGTCGCTGCCGGGGTCGATGTCGCCCCGGAGGATCTTCACCGCGACCTCGGTCCGGACACCGCCGGCGCTGGTCATGGTGGCCCGGTACACCTCACCGAACCCGCCGCGACCGAGGCAGGCATGGATCAGGAATCGGCGACCGCTCACGCCCGTGCCGAGGTCATGTCCCGCACCGCTCACGAGCCTTCCCCCTTCACCGACCGGGCCGTTGGGTCCGAGCAGCGTCCGCAAGTTTATCCCGGGGAACGGTCCTCCGTCGCACCCCGGTTCGAAAC
>JBEBJW010001659.1:0-1734 GCA_040079715.1 Myxococcota bacterium
GCGCCCGGATCCCGAACTTCGAGTCCCAGGTGAAGTCGGCGTGCGACGGCCGGTACAGGTGGGCGGTGGCGGCGTACGCGGCGGGGTCGGCGTCCTCGTTCCGGATCACCAGCGCGATCGGCGTCCCGAGCGTCACGCCGTCCTGGAGCCCGGACAGCACCTCGACCGCGTCGGACTCCTTGCGCTGCGAGCTCAGGCGCGACCCGCCCGGACGACGTCGGTCGAGCTCGCGCTGGATCCGCCCGAGATCGAGCCTCATCCGCGGCGGGCACCCGTCGATCACCACGCCGACCGCCCCGCCGTGGCTCTCGCCGAACGTGGTGATCCGGAACGCGCGGCCGAACGAGTTCCCCATCGCCGACGCCTATCCCGGTCCGCGATAGGTACCCCCCCGATGAAGGACGCCCTGATCGTCTCTGCCCTGTCGCTGGTCCCCCGCAACCGCGGCGCCCGCGCGATGGGCCAGCTCGCGCGCACCCCCGCCAGCCGGTGGCTGACCCGCGCGTTCGTGCGCGCGTACGGGGTCGACCTGTCCGAGGCCGAGGGCGCGCTCCACGACTACCCGACGCTCGAGTCGCTGTTCACCCGCCGCCTGCGCCCGGGGGTCCGCCCGGTCGATCCCGGCCCGGACGCGCTCGTCAGCCCGGTCGACGGCCGGTGCGCGGTCGTCGGGCGCACGGTGAACGGGGCGATCGAGGTCGCGCCGGGGCGCCTGCTCCGGCTCGCGCCCCTGCTCGACCGCGACGGGGAGGACCTCGGCGAGCGCGACGTGTGCGTCCTGTACCTGTCGCCGAAGGACTACCACCGGGTCCACGTGCCGCGCGAGGGCCTCGCCACCGCCTGGCGGTACGTCCCGGGCACGCTGTGGCCGGTGTTCCCGGCCGCGGTCCGGCGGGTGACCGACCTGTTCTCGCGCAACGAGCGGGTCACGGTGTCGATCGCGACCGACCGCGGGCCGCTCGACGTGGTGCTGGTCGGCGCGTTCGGCGTCGGGCGGATCACGGTCGAGGTGTGCGATCTGGTGACCAACGCGGGCGGCGCCCGGAGCGACGCGGCGCTGACCCCGCCGGTCCCGGTGACGCGCGGGGCCGAGCTCGGGACGTTCCACCTCGGCTCGACGGTGGTGCTGGTCGCCGAGCCAGATCGGTACCGGTTCACCGTCGCGGCGGGCGACGTGGTGCGGGTCGGCCGGACGATCGCCCGCGGACAGCCGCTCCTGACCGATGCCGGGTCGACCGGACCGACCGACGGGGCCGCGGAGCCGGGCGGCGCCGCGGGATGACCCGGGTCCTCGCCGACGGAGAGACGGTCGAGCGGTACACCGTCGCGTCGCTGCTCGGCGAGGGCGGGATGGCCGAGGTGTACCTCGTCCACCACGTCACCCTCCAGACCCGCCACGCGCTGAAGGTCCTGACCCTGACCGGGCCGACGCTCCACGACCGGCTGGTCGCCGAGGGCCGGGTCCAGGCGCAGCTCCGCCACTCGAACGTGGTCGCGGTGACCGACGTGCTCGACGTGAAGGGGATGCCGGCCCTGGTGATGGAGTACGTCGACGGGCCGGACCTCGCGCGGTGGATCCGGTCGCACCGCCCGGACGCCGCGACGGCCGAGGCGCTGTTCCGCGGGGTGGTCGCCGGGGTCGCCGCCGCCCACGACGCCGGCCACGTCCACCGCGACCTGAAGACCGCGAACGTGCTCGTCGCGACCGGCCCGACCGGCGAGCTCGTCCCGAAG
>JBEBJW010001660.1:0-1731 GCA_040079715.1 Myxococcota bacterium
TCGGACGGGTCGGTCGGTCCGGTGTCCGGTGTCAGGGTCGACGTGGGCGGCGCGGTCGTCGGGGCGTCACCGGAGCCGGTGCACGCGAGCAGCGCGACGATTGACATGTCGTGGTCCTCCTGCGCGGCCCGACGCTACCATGGCGCCGCTCCGCGCAGGCGGTTGTGCCCACCCCGCATTTCGGCACAGGTCGGCTCAGATGTTGATCCCGGGCGGGATCCGCGACGGCAGGAGGTGGACGTACGGGTCGCGGGCGGTGTTCCGGGCGCCGATCTCGGCCTCGACCCGCGCGAGCTCCGCCCGGTACGCCGACACGAGCGGCCCGACCCGCGGATCCTCGAACGGGTCGTAGTCGCCGAGGGACCCGACCCGCGACAGCCCGAGCAGCAGGGCGGTGTCGAACTGCCGCTGGGCCGCGTCCATCGGGGGCAGCATCCGGAGCCAGTCCGCCTCGGTCCAGCCGTCGGTGCGGGTCGGCGGGGTGTCCCACGCGCCGAACGGGCTCGCCGGGATCACCGTCAGCTCGTCGGCGACCGGGAAGTTCATCGCCGCGTGGACCGCCGAGCCGGCGAACAGCACCTGGGTGACCAGCTCGACCAGCGCGTCGATCGTCCGCGGACCGGCGCCGAGCCCGCGGATCCCGCCGCCGTCGACCGAGCCCGCGCCGAGGACCCACGCCGCGAGCTCGCCGTCGCCGGCGACCGACGCGTCGGACGGGTAGTACAGCCGCAGGTACCGGTCGACCCACGACCGCATCGCGGACCACACCAGCAGCCCGTCGTCGCGGTACGGGAACGCGAGCGCCGGGTCGGTCACCCGCCGGGCCGCCAGCCGATCCGGGAACGTCGACGCCGAGAAGTCGAACGAGTGAACCGATCGGCGGGACAGCTCGCGCACCCCGTCGCGGGACGTCCCGGTGAACCAGTCCAGCAGCCCGTGCGGTGCGAACACGCTGTGGGCGCCGACCTCGTTGATGTACAGGGTGCCCTTGGCGTGTTGTGCCAGCAGGATCATCAGCGGGTGGGTCGGGGCGAGCGACCGGTGGGCGGCGACCAGCATCGGCTCGGCCACGAGGTGGGTCCGCGCGTGGTGGAACCAGATCGCGCCGCACAGCGTGTCCGCCGCGGCGAGGTGGGTCCGCGCGATCCGCCACCCCCAGCCGTCGGCCGGGGTGAAGATCGGCGCGTGGGGACCGGTCTCCGCCGCGAGTTGGATCGCGAACAGCCGCGGGACGCCGTGGTCTCGGGGGCGGACCAGCATCCCGCGCGCGGGGGCGACGGTGATCGGCCGGGCGTGCAGGTGGTTCGCCGGCAGACCGTCGAGCATCCGGTAGTCGACGGTGTACAGCCGACCCTCGGCCAGCGCGGCGGCGAGGGTGTCGGCACCGACCGTCGCGAGGTGCGCGTCGGTCACCGGGAACGACGGGTCGAGGGCCACCACGCCCTCGAGGCTCTCCGGATTGGCACCGGCCAACCACCGGCGCGAGAACGCGACGTCGTCCCACAGCGCCGCCGCCGCCGCCGGCACCGGCAGCGTGCGGAAGAACGTGTCGAACGCTCCCGCGGAGTCCGCCTCGCCGCGCATCGTGCCGCCGAGCGCCAGCGACGAGACGTCGTTGAACGCCTCCCGGGCCCCGTCGCGCACCAGGTCGCGCACCGCCTGCCACAGCTCGGGGATCCGGGCCCGGAGGCCGGCGGGGTGCGCGTCGGCGCGGTAGTCGTTCGCCACCAC
>JBEBJW010001661.1:0-1728 GCA_040079715.1 Myxococcota bacterium
CGCCCCGCTGGTCCCCGAGCGCGACTGGAAGGATCGCCCCCGCCAGGACAACGTGTGCAAGCAGGTCGATCTCGCGTTCGGCGACGTCGACGGCGCGTTCGCGTCGGCCGCCGCGGTGGTCGAGGGCGAGTGGCACTACAGCGGGTCGACCCACGCCCCGATCGAGCCGCACTGCGCGATCGCCAGCTGGTCCCCCGACGACGAGCTCACCCTGTGGAGCGCCACCCAGGTGATGCACTACCTGCACCGCGAGCTCGCGCGGGTCCTCGGGGTGTCCGAGGCGAAGATCCGCGTGATCCAGCCGGTGATCGGCGGGGCGTTCGGCGGGAAGTCCGAGCCGTTCGACCTCGAGTTCTGCGCGGCGGCGCTCGCCCGGAAGGCCGGTCGGCCGGTGAAGATCCTGTACACCCGCGAGGAGGTGTTCTACGCGCACCGCGGCCGGCACCCGATGGACTTCCGGTTCCGGATCGCCGCCGACGCCGACGGCCACATCACCGCGGTCGACGACGACATCGTGATCGACGGCGGCGCGTACCACTCGTTCGGGCTCGTCACCACGTACTACGCGGGACAGTTGCTGCCGGGGCCGCTGAAGTTCGGGACCTACCGGTTCAACAGCCGGCGGGTGTACACGAACAAGCCGTGCTGCGGCCCGAAGCGCGGGCACGGCTCGGTCCAGCCGCGGTTCCCGCTCGAGACGGCGGTCGACGAGCTCGCCGAGAAGCTCGGGCTCGACCCGATCGAGATCCGCCGCCGGAACGCGATGCAGGCCGGCGACACCACGGTCAACGGGCAGAAGGTGCCGAGCTGCGGGATCCTCGACTGTCTGTCGGCGATCGAGGCCGCGAGCGGCTGGAAGGACCGGTGGGGCAAGCTGCCGTACGGCCGCGGGCTCGGCGTCGCGACCAGCATGTACATCTCGGGCACCGCGTACCCGATCTACCCGAACGAGATGCCGCAGTCCGGGATCCTGGTCCTGGCCGACCGGTCCGGCCGGCTGACCCTGTTCACCGGGACGAACGACATCGGCCAGGGCAGCTCCGGCACCCTCGCGTACCTCGTGGCCGAGGAGACCGGGGTCCCACCCGACCGGATCCGGGTCGTCGCCGGAGACACCGATGTCACCCCGGTCGACCTCGGGTCGTACTCGTCGCGGGTGACGTACATGGCCGGGATCGCCGCGATCGAGGCCGGGCGGGCGATGCGCGACGTGCTGGTCCGGGTGGTGGCCGAGAAGCTCGGGTGCGCGCCGGGCCAGGTGACGGTCGCGCCGGGTCGGTACGTCGGTCCGGACGGCGAGGTCGACGTGGCGGAGGCCCTCCGGCTGGCCGAGGCCAAGGTCGGGACGCCGCTGTCGTCGGCCGGCGGGTACCGGACCCGGAAGGTCGGCGGCGATTACCGTGGCGGCACGATCGGGGCCTCCCCGGCGTACAGCGCCACCGCCCACGTCGCCGAGGTCGACGTCGACGCCGAGACCGGTCAGGTGCGGGTCACCCGCCTGTGGGCCGCCCACGACTGCGGTCGGGCGCTGAACCCGGTCCTGGTCGAGGGCCAGATCGAGGGCAGCGTGTACATGGGGATGTCCGAGGCGCTGTACGAGGACCAGGCGTACCACCTCGGGATGGACGACCGGCGTCGGATGCCGGGCCTCGACCGGACCCGCGGGGTTCACGTCGGTCCGAACCTGCTGGACTACCGGATCGCCACCAGCCTCGACGTTCCGGATCT
>JBEBJW010001662.1:0-1726 GCA_040079715.1 Myxococcota bacterium
ACGCCTCCATCGCCGCCAGCCAGTTGTCCTGCTTCTCGTTCCGGAACGCCAGGACGTAGACCCGCCGCGACCAACCCAGCGTCAGCACGCACAGGTGGACCTTGGTCCGCTCGCCTCCGATCACCACGTAGATCTCCCCGAAGTCCGCCTGCATCTGCCGCCCGGGCGGCGTCTCGAACCGCACCGTCGCCAGCGCCTCGATCACCCGCCGCCGCCGGGGCTCGCTGATCGCGCGCTGGACCGTCCGAGCCGACACCGTGACGCCCAGCTTCCGCTTCAGCTCCTGGCGGATCACCTCGCCGTTCCCATGCGTCTCGAACGCGTCCTGAACCCACGCTGCGTGCTCATCCAGCAGCTTCACGCGCGCTCCAGCAGCATACGGCTGCCAGCCGCCCTGCCGGAGGTACCGGCGCACGGTGTTGCGCGCGCAGCCGAACTCCAGCGCAATCCGCTTCGCGCCCCAGCCGGCGGCATGCAGCCGAAGCATCGCGGCCACGTCGTCCGGCGTCTCCATCTTCGGGACCTCCGGCCGCTCCGTACGCGGCCTGGGTCCGTTCGTCCCGATCCTGATCGTCATGGTCCTCCCTCCTCGGTGGAGGGGGTCAGATTTCGTGTCGTCTGGGGGTCAACTTGGCCCGTCGCCTGACAAAAGCCGTCGAACGTACCATCCGCGCTCCACTGGCGCCCCGACCATCCGGAACGGAAACCTGGACGCCGCCTCGACCCAACCCGGCCCGGCTGGACCGTCATCCCGCTGGGAACGCCGCGACGAGATCGCGCACTTGCGCGTGAAACGCCTCGATCGAAGACCTGGCACAGGTGCGTTCGAACCGCGCCGCACCATCCAGACCATCCGGCATCCGAAGGTCGACCGCGACGACGAAGTCGGCGCTCCGGAGCTCGATCTTCAGCTCGAGATTCCCCTCGAGGTCCGCCAGTCTCGCGGGCGCCGTGTGGGTCAGGAGTGCCTGGAGCCTGCGGTCCCAACTGGCCCACTCCGGGGTCCAGAACCGAGCGTCGCGCTGCAGATCGATGCCGGGTCCCCGAAGCGCGAACACACTGTCGACCCAACGCTCTTCGTCAGGCATCGTCAGCACGTCGACGTCCAGGTGGTACTTGCCGAGCCGAAGCTGCGCGGTGACGAGCACCATACTGTGATTGCCCTCCCCGACTCAGTCTATCGCATGGGTCGTTCGTCCAGCTTCTTCGCCTGTAGCAGGGCCTCGATCAACACATCGACTTGCACCTGCACCCAGTCGGGATGCACGAAGATGGTCAGCGTGCCATGGCTCAGATCCATCACCACTCTGCCCTCAACCGACAGCTCCACCCGGAGGTCATCGGCGTGGACATCACTCGCGACCGTCAGGAGCACCTTCTCGCTCATGGATTCGGCTCCAGGAAGCCAACGAACTCGCCGGACTCCTTGAATCGGACACCACGTCCGTCAGGCGCCACGATGTCCGTCACTGGTCCATACCTCGGCTTGGTGCCGGATGTGGTGGTTCCACCGTTGGAATCGATGCGAAGCCGTCGCCGGGGTACCGCAGGACGCACTCCTCGACCTCCCCTGCCGACCTTCGCCACCTTCCATCTCGGAGCCGAGGTGGCGTCCTCTCGACATGCGGGTGACGGCCCGGAACCACTATCGAGCCGGCTCGGCGATCATTGCCGATCGGAGGGCCAGGTGGGGCTCGGGGCTGGGGTACCGGTCCAGGACACCGCG
>JBEBJW010001663.1:0-1722 GCA_040079715.1 Myxococcota bacterium
CCCGAGGCCCCGCCCGCGCAGCCGTGGGACCGCACCGGGTGGGGGTTCGGCGGGCTGCCCGCGGCGAACTACAACTCGGACGAGGGCGCCGGGTTCGGCGTCGTCGGCTCGGTCTACCGGTACGACGGGCACACCCGCCCGTACAAGACCGCGGTGAACGCGGTGGTGTTCGTGACGACCCAGGCCGTCCACACCCACTCGCTCGAGCTCGACGCGCTGGAGCTCGGGCACAAGCCGGTCCGGCTCACGATCCGGGGCGAGTTCGCGTCGACCGGGACCAGCAACTACTGCGGGATCGGGCCCGAGGTGACCTGCGACGAAGGCCAGGCCGAGGCCGCCGCCGACGCGTCCGGGCTGACCGGCGAGGCGCGCGAGGACTTCGTCCGGCGGTACTACCGGACCCGGTTCCTGAACCCGAACGCCCAGGTGAACGTCCGGTGGGCGCTCGACCCGCTGCCGCACAAGGTCGAGCTCGTGTTCGGGTACCGCGCGAACGGGATCGTCCCGGGCGACTTCTCCGACCGCGCGCCGTGGCCGGGCTCGCTGTACGCCCAGGACTATCCCGGGGGCGAGGCGGGCCTGGTCAGCGCGCTCCAGGTCGGGGTGATGGTCGACGACCGGGACGTCGAGCCGGCGCCGACCCGCGGGTACTGGGCCGAGGCCACGGTCCGCGGCGCGTCGTTCCTGCTCGGGTCCGACTGGGACTTCGTCGGGGCGAACGTCACCCTCCGCGGGTACGTCCCGGTCGGCACCGCGCGGCTCGTGCTCGCGGACCGGGTGATGTTCGACGTCCTCGCCGGCGACGCCCCGACGCTCGAGCTGTCGAGCCCGGGCGGGACCCAGCGGTACACGTTCTACGGCAGCCTGAACGCCGGGCGCGGGATCCGCCTCCGCCGGTACATCGGCGCGCTGAAGTCGATGAACCAGACCGAGCTGCGGTGGACGTTCGCCCGGGTGACCGTCGCCGCGGTCGACTTCGATCTGGCCGCGCTCGGGTTCGTCGACCTCGGGTTCGTCGGGGCCGAGGCCGGGGACTTCGCCGAGGCGTACAGCCACCCCCTGCCGAGCACCGGCGGGGGGCTGCGGATCGCGGTCGACCGGAACTTCGTGGTCCGGGCGGACGTGGGGGTGTCGCCGCTCGAGGGGTGGGCGCCCGCCGTGTACATCGACCTCAAGAACGTGTTCTGAGCGGCGCGTCCGGTCCGTCCCCCGCCCGCGCCCCGGCCTCGACCACCCACCGCGCCAGGGTCTCGATCGCCGCCTGGCGGTTCGTGCGCTGGGACGGGCTGTCGACGCCGAACACGTACAGGGCGCCGTCGGATCCCACGGCGGCGGGGTGGTGCCCCACCAGCGCCTCGCGCAGCGCGTCGGGGACGCACGGGTCGGCGAGGTCGAGCCGCGCGCACACCCCGGGCGACAGCCACGATCCGCGGTATACGCCGTCGAACGGCGGCGCACCGGGCCGGAGCGGCTCGAGCGGGGCTTCGGCGTACCCGTGAACGATCCACCCGGCGGCGCTCGGGCGGGCCGGGCGCAGGTCGAGCGCCGGACCGAGGGGCTGCAGCGCGTCCGGGAGCGTGGCGCGAGACGCGGGGTGGGCGTAGAACGTGTCGATCGGAGGGCTCCGACCGGAGTGTATCGATTCTCTGTCACTGGATCCGCGGGCACCCCGTTGCACCGGTGAACCCCACCCCGGAGAGCCCCATGGTGCACGCCCTGTCC
>JBEBJW010001664.1:0-1717 GCA_040079715.1 Myxococcota bacterium
GGTGCTGTGCGTGCCGCTGCTCGACGACGAGGTCCTCGACCGGGCGGCCGGGGTCGTCGCCGCAGTCCCGGGGCCGGTCGGGGCGACGGCGGACCGGCAGCGCAGCCGCCTGCGGGCGCACGCCGCGGCCGAGGTACCGGCGCGGGGCCTCGGGTGGGCGTGGCCCGTCGCGGCGGCGTGGGCGGCGGTGTCGCTCGCCTGGTTCCCCGGGTACCGCGCGGTCCCGCCTGCGGTGCGGGAGGTGCTGGCGGCGATCGCCCCGCTCCGGACGGTCAACCCGTACGGGCTGTTCGCGGTGATGACCACCGACCGGATCGAGGTCGTGTTCGAGGGGAGCTGGGACCACGGCGCCACCTGGCGCGAGCTCCCGTCGCGGTACCGCCCCGGGCCGGTGGACCGGGTGCCGCCGCAGGTCGCGCCGCACATGCCGCGGATCGATTGGCAGCTGTGGTTCGCCGGGCTCGGGACCTGTCGGGAGAACCCGTGGGTGATCCGGTGGATGCAGCGGGTGGTCGACGGCTCCCCGGCGGTGCTCCGGACGTTCGCGGACGGCACGTTCGACGACGGGCCGCCGGACCAGGTCCGCGCCGAGGCGGTCCGGTACACCTTCGCGCCGCCGGGCGCTCCGGTCGTGTGGGAGCGCGAGGACCGCGGGCCGTACTGCGCGGGCGTGGTCGGGGACTGACAGCGAAACCGACGGTGGCACCGGAGCCCTGAGAGGCTGCGATCCGCAGACCGGACCGATGCTGGAACCCGAGCTGTGGGAGAGCCCCGGCGCCACCGCGGTAGCTGGTTCTTGGAGGAGAACACGAGACCCTGGTTGGAGGACCAGGTGTCCGGTGAGATTGCACGCGGCGTGCCGAGGTGGAACAGCCCGGTCGGACCGGGATCGCCGCCGACCGAGGCCCGGTTCGCCGCCCCGGATCGCGACGTCGGTGTCGCGGTTCGACATCCTTAACCGATGGGTTAAGGACTTCGTCAGGAGGTTGTATGGGCTCGATTCCGTACCTAGCCTACGCCGACGCGCCGGCCGCGATCACGTTCCTGTCCGCCGCGTTCGGGTTCGTCGAGACGTTCCGGATGGACCAGGACGACGGCACGGTCGGCCACGCCGAGCTGACCGCCGGTCCGACCGCCGACGACGGCGTGGTGTACCTCGCGACCGCCTGGCGGGCCGCCGGGCAGGCGCCCCCGTCCGAGCTCGGCGGCACCCACGGGCAGGTGGTGGTCCGGGTGGCCGATGTCGACGCGCACCACGCGCGGGCCCGGGCCGCCGGGGCGACGATCGCGGCCGAGCCCGCAGACCAGCCGTACGGCGAGCGGGTGTACCGCGCGGTCGACCCCGAGGGGCACCGGTGGATCTTCACCTCCGGTCCGCGCTGATGGTCGCGCGCCCGGCGATCGATCGGACGTTGGCGGCGCTCGCGGACCCCACCCGGCGCCAGGTGATCGAGCAGCTCCGGGTCCGTCCGCGCCGCGCCGGCGAGCTGTCTGCCGCGCTCGACGCGAGTCCGCCGGCGATGAGCCGCCACCTGCGGGTGTTGCGGCGGAGCGGCCTCGTCGACGAGCGGGGGGACCCGACCGACGGCCGCCTGCGGGTCTACGCGCTGCGGCGCGAGCCGTTCGACGCGCTGACCGGTTGGCTGGCGGAGATCGAGGGGTACTGGACCGACCAGTTGGCGTCGTTCGCGGCGCTGGTCGACCGGGAGGAGCCTGA
>JBEBJW010001665.1:0-1717 GCA_040079715.1 Myxococcota bacterium
GATTGCACACCGCCGCGAGCCGCCCGATCAGCCACGCCGCAGCCGTCCCGAGCGCGGTGTCCGGCCTCGTCACGACCGTCAGCGCCAGCAGCAGGCCGTCGGGCGGCCACGGGGCCGGGCGCACCCGAACCAGCCGCCCGGCGACCAGATCGTCCGCAACCATCGCCTCCGGCAGGTTGCCCCACCCGAGCCCGTCGCACAGCAGGACGCGCTTGGTCTGCAGATCGTGGACCCGCCACGTCCGGCTCGACACCACCGCCTGATCGGGGGTGGACCCGGTCCCGCGCTCCGACCACACGATCTGGACCTGCTCGGCCAGCGCGTCGACCGGCACCGGGCCGACCCACCCGGAGAGCGGGTGTCCGGGCGCGACCACGGTGATCATCCGCACCGCGCCGAGGTGCGCGGCCACCAGACCGTCGACAGGAGCCGCCGGTCCGACCACCCCGAACCGGCAGGTCCCGTCGCGGACCCGCTCGGCGACGGCCCCGAGCGTGTCGGTGTGGATCCGGAGCGCGACCGCCGGCCAGGTCTCGGCGAACGCCCGACACGCTGCGGCGAGCGCGGTCGCCGGGAACAGCCCGTCGAGGGCCACCGACAGGACGGGCTCCTCGCCGCGGCGCAGCGCACCCGCCAGCCGTCGGAGCGCGTCCGCCCGGGCGCACACGTCGCGCGCCAGCGCCACCACCGCCTCGCCGGCCGGGGTGAGCGTCGGCCTGCCTTGCCGATCACCGCGGGCCGACCGGTCGAACAACGCGACCCCGAGCTGACCCTCGACCGTCGCCACCGCGTGGCTCACCGCGGACTGGACCCGGTGGAGACGCCGCCCGGCCGCGCTGAAGCTCCCGGCCTCGACCACCGCGAGCAACACCCGGAGCTGGTCCAGCGTCGCCGGGTCTGCCCCATCTCCGCCAGCGATGGATTCCATCGAAACCCATCGTATTCCCAGAGACCCCTCGCGACCATACGGTGAGGCCGAGGTGATCATGAAGCTCCGACGCGCGAACGACCGCGGCCTCGCCGATCACGGGTGGCTCCGCTCGTTCCACACGTTCTCGTTCGCCGACTACTACGACCCCGACGCGATGGGGTTCCACGCGCTGCGGGTGATCAACGAGGACCGGGTGGCGCCCGGCCGGGGGTTCCCGACGCACCGCCACGCCGACATGGAGATCCTGTCGTACGTGCTCGACGGCGCGCTCGCGCACAAGGACTCGATGGGAACGGGGTCGGTGATCCGCCCCGGCGACGTCCAGCGGATGAGCGCCGGCACCGGCGTCGCCCACTCCGAGTACAACGCGTCGCCGACGGACCCGGTCCACTTCCTCCAGATCTGGCTGCTCCCCAATCGCCGCGGGCACCCGCCCGGGTACGAGCAGAAGACGTTCACCGCCGACGACAAGCGCGGCCGGCTCCGGCTGGTCGCGTCGGGCGACGGGCGCGACGGCAGCGTCTCCGTCCATCAGGACGCGTCCCTGCTCGCGACCCTGCTCGACGGCGACGAGGCCGTGACCCACCCGCTCGCGCCGGGACGGGCGGCGTGGGTCCACGTCGCCCGAGGCTCGGTCGAGGTCGACGGGACCCGGCTCGAGGCCGGAGACGCGGCCGCGTTCGGCGACGGCGCCGGCCCGATCCGGCTCGACCGCGGGCAGGGCGCGGAGGTCCTGCTGTTCGACCTCGGCGCCCGCTAGAGCCCGTGTTGGCCGCGGAGCGGCCA
>JBEBJW010001666.1:0-1715 GCA_040079715.1 Myxococcota bacterium
GCACCGCCGCACCGCCGCGTTCGTCGGCGCCGTCGAGGCCGCCCTGCCACTGCCGGTGGTCGACCCGCGCGAGGCGCCCATCGCGATGCACGTCGGCGGCCACCGGACCGTCGCGGTGGCGGCCGACGCTGCGGGCCAGGGGCGTGGATTCCTCGGCGGCCTCCCGGTCCCGTTGGCCGCTGAGGATCGCGACGGGTGGGGCCTGTCATCCGTGGACCTGTCCGTCACCGGCCCGGGTCCCGCCACCGTGACCGTCCCGGCGCGCCGAGGGCCGCTGTCGGTCGCCGTCGCCGTCCCCGTCGTGGGGATCGAGGACCGGGGCCCCGAGGTGCTGCCGCTCGAACCCGGCGCGCGGTGGCGGTATCGGCGGATCGAGCGCGACCGTCGGTCGTCGATCGAGCTCGAGGTCACCGCCGAGCGGTGGGACGACGGCTTCCACGTGTTCACCCTGACCCGGACCGACGAGGGCGCCGCGCCCGTGACGTTCGACGTCGTCCGGCTCGATGGCGCGCTCCGGTACCACCCGATCGCCGACGGGCCGGTCCCGATCGCGCTGTACGACCAACGGCGGTGCGCGGGCGCGCTGTTCGGCGAGTGGTACGCGTGCGACTGCAGCTCCGGTCGGATCACCGACTGCGCCGCGGGCTCGGTCCCGGGCGACGATCGGCTCGTCCGGATGTTGTCGGCCGTGGTCACCGCCGGGCTGTCCGAGCTGGTGGCCGGCGACCGCGCGGACCCCGGCCCGCTCCGCCGCGTGGTGCTGGTGGACCCTCCGTCCGACCGTCGGGATCCGGACTGATCGGGGCGCCCCGGCGCTGCGCGCCGTCGCCCTCCTTCCGGGGTCGCTCCGCGCTCCGCGCCGTCGCCCTCCTTCCGGGGTCGCTCCGCGCTCCGCGCTCCGCTCCGACCTCGCTCCGCTCGGCCCGCCCGCTCCGCTGCGCTCCGCGGTCGCCCTCCAGTCCGGCTGGCGCGACCCACCCGAAGCCTCCGGTCAGGTCGTGGACGTCAATCGGCGTCGCATCGCACACCGCATCGCCATCGGCAGTCCGCGGGCCGCCTCGTAGCGCCGGGCGGCGTCGCCCAGTCTGCGGACCAGGTCCGCGGTCAGCAGGAAGGCGTTGGTGTTGATCATCGGCACCGCGCCGCGATCGCGGAGGTCGGCGACGAGCTGGACCACGTCCGGATGGGTCAGCGGCTCGCCACCGTTGAGCGTCACGAACACAGCTCGCAGCCGAGCGAGGTGGTCGAAGCGTTCGAGGAGGGTCTCGCGCGGGATGGGAGGCGAGACGTGGTCGTACTCGTAGCAATAGCCGCACGCCAGGTTGCAGCGGCGGGTGATCACGATCTGCGCGAGCAGGGGACGGTAGGGATCGGCGGCAGCTGCGCCGAGCCGAGCGAGCAAGCGGAGGTCGATGGATCGCATGATCGGGACACTATCCTCGGTCCGTGGAGTCAGATCGGACGTCGGACGGACATCGCGCCGGGGGCCCACCGACGCCCGGGCGCCGCACCGGGCATCGCCGGTCGGAGGTCGCCCGATGCGCGCGTCGTTCCTGTTCGGTCTGGCGATGGCCGGATGCACCCGTTCGGACCCCGATCCCGTCGACGGGTCCGGCCCGACCGACGGTTCGACCCCGACCAGCGACACCGGTCCCGCCTCCACCCCGACCGGCGACACCGCCACCGGCGCCACCACCGGGGCCACCGGGTCGACC
>JBEBJW010001667.1:0-1714 GCA_040079715.1 Myxococcota bacterium
CGTACCCACCGCCGCCGTCTCCGTCTCCGTCTCCGTCTCCGTCTCCGTCTCCGTCTCCGTCTCCGTCGCCGTCGTCGCCGTCGTCGCCGTAGCCCCAGCCGCCGTCGTCGCCGTCCTCGCCGTCCTCGCCGTCCTCGCCGTCCTCTCCGTCGTCATCGTCGTCGAACGGGCTGTCGTCGTCGAACCAGCCCGCGTCTTCCGGATCCGCGTCGTCGAACACCACGTTGGCGATCGGGACCGTGGTCACGTTCAGGTTGCGCGCGGTGATGGTGATCGTCTGCGAGGTGAACACGCCGTTCACCGTGACCGACGTGACGGTGGTCATCATCGCGGTGGGCGGCCCGACCTCGGGTGCGTCCTCGCTCGGGGTCATCGTGACGACCACGTTGGTGAGCTTCGTGGGGGTCTCCAACGTCATCGAGATCGTCAGCGAGTCCGGGTCGTGCACGTCGGGGGCCGAAATCGTCAGGGTGGTCGCGTTGGCCAGGCCGAACGTCATCGACAGCGAGGTCGGGGTCTCCACCACGGAGAAGCTGGTCGTGAGCTCCTGGATCCGGGCAAGCGTCCGTTGCCAACCCGGCGCGTTCGGGTCGAAGGTGATCGCCTCGCCGCCGATGTCGACCGTCACGGTCCCGTCGCTGTTCTCGACCACCGAGCCGTTGTTGCCCGACCCGCCGCCGGTGTCGCCACCCCACGGCTCCGGATCCTCCATCGGCAAGGCGTGGGCTGCGGGGGCGATCGCCCACCCGGACAGCGCCACCAGGACCCCCATCGCGGCGGCGCGCAGCCGTCGTCCCGTCCATCGCGCGATCGCCGACGAACCCTTCGTGCTGTTGATCGTGTTCATGTCGTCTCCCTGGGAGCGGTTGGCCGGAGCTCCGGCGGCCCACGCCGTAACCGTGGCGATCGGTCGGGCTGCGCCGGTGACCCCTCGCTGACCATCGGTGAACCGTTCACCGACCTCGCCCGCTCCGGTGCAACGGACGGGAGACCCAGGGCCGGCGGGTCGGGCCGACGGGGGAGGACTCGACCCGGAGCCTCCGTGCGGTGTTCGTTCCTGGCGCTGAGCGTCGTCGGCTGTGTGCTGCCCGTGCCTCCCCCGGTCGACACCGGAGACGCGACCGACAGCGGCTCGACGATCGACACCGGATCCGTCGACCCCGATCCCGACGACACCGCGACCCTCGGCAGCACCGGGGACACCGGCGCAGCGGTCACCGGGACCGGAGACACCGGCGCCGGCGACACCGGCTTCGACACGACCGGGACCCACGGCGGGGTGGGCGAGATCACCGCGGTCTGGTACCTGGCCGACTTCGGGATCGACGGGAACGGCGACCTGGCGACGGTCCAGACGGGCGACGGGCCGATCGGGCCGCGCCTGCGGGCGATCTTCATGAACACCTCGTGGCCGCAGGACTTCGACGACCTCGAGAACTACTGCGTGATCACGTTCGACACGGTCGAGGCGGTCAACCCCGCCTGGGTGACCTCGGATCCGGACGCGTGGTTCGGGATCGACTTCGACCCGTCGAGCCACACCTCCAACTGCGCCACCGCGTGGGGTGACGTGTACGGGACCTACCTGTCGGGCTGGACCGGCGGGTGGGGGGTGTCGGTGGGCGGCGAGGAGGTCCACCTCACGATCGACGTCCCCGGCTACGGGAGCTCGTTCGGGGCCGAGGAGCCGTGGGTGTTCGACGCGCGCGCGGTG
>JBEBJW010001668.1:0-1706 GCA_040079715.1 Myxococcota bacterium
CACCAGCGCGGGGAGCGGGAGGCAAGCGACGGCGGGAACCCCTGCAGGACGTACGGAAGCCCGCGCTGTCCTCGCCGTTCGCGTCCGAAGGGGTCGCCGTCGCTTGCCGGACGCGGACCGCGCGGTATCCCGGGGAGCGAGGTGCGGAGGAGGGCGCCGCCACGCCCACCTCATCCTGCGGCAGCGTGCCCGCCCCGTCCCCGCCGCCCAGCTCATCCTGCGGCAGCAGGAGCCGCGTGCGTTCGCGCCGTCGCCACCCGACCGAGTCCTGCAGCAGCAGGGGCCACGTTCGCTCGCGCCGTCCCGCGGCGGGCGAGTCCGCGGTCGCCCGCGGCGGCCCACCTCGACCGACGCTGAGGCGCGTCCGGCGCCCGATCGCGCCAGGTCGACGGGTGCTCACCGGATCGCGCCGACCGCCTTGGCGAGGGCCTGGAGATCGTCCTCGAACGGGGAGACCTCGGACCGCTGCTTCAAGAACGCGTTCACCAGCGGCATCCGCTCGATCGCCTCGTCGACCTGGGGCGAGCTGCCCTTCCGGTACGCCCCGAGCCGGATCAGCTCCTCGTTCTCGGCCCAGGTCGCGAGCAGATCCCGGCACCGGGCGGCGATCGCCTTGTGCTGCGGCGTCACGATCCGGTCCATCAGCCGCGACAGCGACGCCAGCACGTCGACCGCCGGGAAGTGGTTGTGGCTCGCGAGCCGCCGCGACAGCACCACGTGCCCGTCGACGATCCCGCGGACCGCGTCGCCGATCGGGTCGTTCACGTCGTCCGCCTCGACCAGCACGGTGTACAGCCCGGTGATCGAGGTGCCGGACGACCCGGGGCCGGCGCGCTCGAGCAGCCGCGGCAGCAGCCCGAACACCGACGGGGTGAACCCGCGGGTCGTCGGGGGCTCGCCCGCCGCGAGGCCGATCTGGCGCTGGGCCAGCGCGAGCCGGGTCAGCGAGTCGACCATCAGCAGCACGTTCATCCCCGCGTCCCGGAACGCCTCGGCGATCGTGGTCGCGAGGAACGGCGCCTTGACCTGGAGCGCCGGCGATTGCTCCGACGTGGCGATCACCAGCACCGACCGCGCCAGCCCGGCCGCCCCGAGGTTGGTCTCGAGGAACTCGCGGACCTCCCGCCCGCGCTCGCCGACGAGGCAGATCACGTTCACGTCGACCTTGGTGTTCCGCGCGATCATCCCGAGCAACGTCGACTTTCCGACGCCGGACCCGCTCATGATCGCCATCCGCTGCCCGATCCCGAGCGTGATCAGCCCGTCGAGCACCCGGACCCCGGTCGGCAGCGGGGTCGTGATCAGGTGCCGGTCCATCGGGCGCGGCGCGTCCCCGGTCACCTTCCGCTTCTTGGCCAGCATCGGAGCGGGCTTGCCGTCGATCGGCCGTCCGAGCCCGTCGAGCACCCGACCGAGCAGCTCGATCCCGACCCCGACCTGGATCGCGTCGGTCACGTGGCGGACCCGGGCGCCGAACGCGACCCCGTCGGTGGTGTCGAGCGGCATCAGCAGCGCGCGCCGATCGCGGAACCCGACCACCTCGCACACGACGGCGGGCTCGACCTCCCACACGCTGCCGAGCAGCGCGCCCGGGATCTCGGCCTCGAGCAGCGGGCCGACCGCCTGGACCAGGCGCCCGCCCACCGTCTCGTACGACGCCTCGGCGAGCGCGGTCCGGAGCCCGGACAGGTCGAACGCCGCCCGGG
>JBEBJW010001669.1:0-1705 GCA_040079715.1 Myxococcota bacterium
GCCCCGGCGCTCTCGATCAGGTGGACCTCGGGCAGCCGGTTCTCCCACCCGATCTCGGCGAGGCGCCCGCTCCGGGCGAGCCCCCACGGGTTGATCGCGCCGCCCTGGACCGTCGCGTCGGACGCGGTCAGCAGGCAGGCGGTTCCGGCGACCCACCCGATCCCGGCGACGATCGACCCGCCGGGGACGATCCCGCCCTCGTGGCACCCGGCGAGCGGGGCGATCTCGAGGAACGGGCTGTCACGGTCGAGCAACAGCTCGAGCCTCCGCCGGGGAAGCAGCTTTCCGCGGTCGACGTGGCGCTGGACGTACTTCTCGCCGCCACCCGCGCGGGCCTTGGCGAGCAGCTGGTGGAGCGTGCCCACCGCCGCGAGGTTCTGGGCGTGGTTGTCGCGGAAGGCGTCGGACCGGGGATCGACCCGGGTGCGGAGCGGCAACACGGCGGGCTCACCTTGGGAAGGGGACGGTCGACCGCCTATCCGCGCCGGGCCATCCCGGCCGCCCGCGCCACGTCCGACCGCGTCATCCCGCGGGTGGGCGCGTCGTCGGCGTCGGCGAACGCGAACTCCGACTCGAGGCCGTCCACGCTGTGGGCGCTGAAGATCTCGGTCGCGCCTTCTTCCTCTGTCCACTCGGGGGTGCCGAACTGGGCGGACAGCTGCGGGTCGACCGCGAGCCCGGAGGTGGCCGGCGGATCGGTGTACGGCGAGAGGCTAGATTCCTCCTCGAACAACCCGAGCACCTGCCGCGCGTCGATCGGCTGCGACACGTGGACGAGCTGGGGCATCAGGACGGGCTGCTGCTGCTGAGCCTGCTCGTCCTCTTCGTCTTGATACGAGCTGTAGAACAGCAAGCCGACCGCGCCGATCACCGTCATCGAGGCGACGACCGTGATGGCCGCCACCAGCGCTGCGAATACGGCGAGGCTAAGAGAAGCTCCCATCGCAAGCTCCCACGCGCGACTCTAGCTCAGGTCCACGCAGGGGAGAAGTTACAGTCCCGTCCCGCGAGGAGGTCGACAATGTCCGCCGGTGTATTTCGCGTTCCCCAGCCGGTCAACGAACCCGTCCGCGACCACGCACCGGGCTCGGCCGAGCGCGCCTCCCTCGTGCGGGCGTTGGACGCGGCGGCGACCGAGGTCGTCGAGATTCCGTGCGTGATCGCCGGCGAGCACGTGTTCACCGGGCGCACGATCCCCCTCGCGATGCCGTGCGATCATCGCCACGTCCTGGCGAACCTGCACGTCGCGGGGCCCGCGGAGATCGCGCGGGCGGTCGCCGGGGCAGAAGCGGCGCGCGCCGGGTGGGGGGCGCTCCCGTGGGAGGAGCGGATCGCGGTGTTCCTGCGAGCCGCAGCGCTGCTCACCGGCCCGTGGCGGGACCGGGTGAACGCCGCCACGATGCTCGGCCAGGGCAAGACGGTCCACCAGGCCGAGATCGACGCCGCGTGCGAGCTGATCGACTTCTGGCGGTTCAACGCGCACTACGCGGCCCAGATCCTCGGGGAACAGCCGACGGTCAGCCCGACCGGCACCTGGAACCGGCTCGACCACCGGCCGCTCGACGGGTTCGTGTTCGCGGTCAGCCCGTTCAACTTCACCAGCATCGGGCTGAACCTGCCGACCGCGCCGGCGTTCATGGGCAACACCGTGGTGTGGAAGCCGGCGACCACCAGCGCGCTTTCGTGCTGGCGGCTGATGCAGGTG
>JBEBJW010001670.1:0-1700 GCA_040079715.1 Myxococcota bacterium
GAGGGGCGCGGGCAGGCGGTGGTCGTGGTCCAGGAGTTCGTCGACGGGGTCGACCTCCGCGCCGAGCTCGCCACCCGGCGGTACACCGCGCCCGAGGTGCTGCAGATCGCCGCCGAGCTGCTCGACGTGCTCGTGTACCTGCACGGCCTGTCACCTCCGGTGGTCCACCGCGACCTGAAGCCGGCCAACGTGATGCGCCGCGCTGACGGTCGCCTCGTGCTGCTGGACTTCGGCTCGGTCCGCGACTCGATCCGCGATCTGGACCTCGGTGGATCCACGGTCGCGGGCACGTTCGGGTACATGGCGCCCGAACAGCTCGTGGGCGACGCGAGCCCGATGTCCGATCTGTACGGACTCGGCGCGCTGATGGTGCACCTGCTGTCGCGGGTGGAGCCACAGAAGATGGCGGCCGTCCAGGGCCTGCAGTGGGAGGGGCGCGTCGCGGTGCCTGCGGGGGTGCACGAGCTGCTCGGAGACCTGCTCGAGCCGGACCCGGACCGCCGCCGGGCGCGCCTCGGGTCGACGGTGGCCGTGCGGGCGCGGGTGGAGGGCCTGATCCGCGCGCCGGACAAGCGAATGGGGACGACCGAGGCCGAGCCCGTCGCGCTGCCCATCGAGCGACGCTCGACGGGGCTGACGCTGGTGGTGTCCACCTCCGGGGCGCTGGGCTGGGGCGCGGTCATGGTGGCGATGGCGTGCCTCGCCGGGGCCATCCTGTTCACCCGGCCGCGACCGGTCGCGCTCGACGTCCCAGTGGATCCGCTCCTGGTGGAGCCGATCCCGGTGCAGCCGATGCGAGCGCCGCCTCCCTCGTCCGGCCCTGCCCTGCCCCCGCCGATCGAGCGGGTGGACGACGTGGGGCTGGGTGACCTGCCGCCGATCGGCCCCGCCGGCGCGCCGGTCACGATCGTCGCGTTCATCGACTACCAGTGCCCGTTCTGCGCCCGGACGGTCGGCCAGCTCGACGAGCTCGTCGTCCGACACGAGGGACAGGTCGCGATCCACGTTCGCGACTTTCCGCTCGAGTTCCACCGCGACGCGCGGCAGCGGGCGCGCGCCGCTCGGTGCGCCGGTGAGCAGCGCCAGCACCGCCGGATGCACGACGCGCTGCTCGCGAACCAGCGCGCGGACGCGGAGCTCGTGTTCCGACTCGCCGACGAGCTCGGCCTCGACCAGCGCGCGTTCGAGCGGTGCCTGAAGGACCCGGCGATCGACGCCCGGATCGACCGCGACCTCGCCGCCGGGAACGCCCTGGGCGTGACCGGGACGCCGACCTTCTTCGTCGACGGCGAGCGGATCAGCGGGGCGCAGCCGATCGAGCGGTTCGAGCTCGCCATCACCCGCGCGCTGGAGCGGTGACCGCCCATCCAGCCCCAGCTACGGCTTCCACAGCGCGACCTGCGCCGACCCGCCCGCGATCCACGCGAAGCTGTCCAGCTTCGGGACGTACATGAACCGCGTGTAGTGCTTGCCGTTGTTCCCGTTCAGGTCGACGAGCTGCGGCAGGTCCGCGCCGGTGTGCCCGAGCTGGCTGAACGTCCACGGGCCGGTGAACGGATATGGCGGCGGCGTGATCTTGGACAGCTCCTGACCGACGCCCCGGAAGCAATAGTGGCATCGGTCGGTCGGGTATTGGCTCCACCGGCTCGCGGTGAACCCGAGGGTGCCCACGGTGGTCACCCGGGTCCATCCGGAGTCGA
>JBEBJW010001671.1:0-1700 GCA_040079715.1 Myxococcota bacterium
TCCCCGGACCGCGCCGCTGACGCTCGAACCCACCCCGTTCCGTTCCCCGATCTCCGACCCTCCACTGCGGCGGGCCGAGCTGTTCGCGGCTCCGCAGCTCGAGGCGCACGCCCGCGAGTTGGCCGCGACCCCCGACGGCGAGCCGACCGCCGGGTTCGGCGCGGACGGGCTGCTGCCGGCGCTCGAGTCGGACCGGATCGCCCTCGGCGACGCGTACGCGCTGCTGACCGGCGCGATCGAGCGCGGCAGCCGGCCGACCCCCGCCGCCGAGTGGTTCGTCGACAACTACCCCCTGATCGAGGAGCAGATCCGGACCGCGCGGCGCCACCTGCCGCGGGGGTACGCCCGCCAGCTGCCGACCCGGGCCGGCCCGCGGATCCACCGGCTCGCGGCGGAGCTGATCGCCCACACCGACGGCCGCGTCGACCTGGACACGCTCCGGGTGGTGATCGACGCGTACCGCGGGGTCCGGGAGGTGACGCTCGGGGAGCTGTGGGCCCTCCCGATCATGCTCCGGCTCGGGCTGATCGCGTACCTGCGCCGGGTGGTCGGGAGCATCACCGCCGGTCGGCGCGACCGGGACCGTGCAGGGGTGTGGGTCGAGCGGATGACCGCGGCGGCCCTGGCCGACGTGGGCAAGGTGGTGCTGGTCCTCGCCGACCTGATCCGCGACGACCCGCCGATGTCCGACGCGTTCGTCGCCGAGCTCGCCGCGGGGATCCAGGGTCTCGGGACCGCGTCGTCGTTCCCGCACGCCTGGCTCGACCACCAGCTCGCCGAGCGCGGCCAGTCGCTGGATCGGGTGCTCCAGCGCGTGGTCCAGAGCCAGGCGGCCGATCAGGTGTCGATCGGCAACGCGATCACCAGCCTGCGGTTCCTCGGGGCGACCGACTGGCGCTCGTTCGTCGAGGGGTCGAGCGCGGTCGAGGCGACCCTCCGCGCCGACCCGACCGAGGTGTACCCGGCGATGGACTTCGCGAGCCGCGACGCGTACCGGCACGTGGTCGAGTCGCTCGCCCGCCGGAGCCGACGCGCCGAGGCCGAGGTCGCAGCGGCGGCGATCGCGCTCGCGGTCGAGCGCGAGGTGCACGTCGGCGCCATCCTGTTCGGGTCGGGTCGACCGGCGCTCGAGCAGGCGATCGGGCTCCGGCCGGGCCTCCGCGGGCTGATCCTGCGGAACCGGTTCGGCCTGTACCTCGCGGTGATCGGCGCGCTGACCGCCGGGGTCGCCGGGGTGCTCGCGGCGGTCGCCCCGACCGAGGGCCTCGGGTGGCTCGGCCTCGCGTCGCTGGTGCCGCTGCTGCTGCTCGCGGGGAGCCAGCTCGCGGTGGCGGTGGTGCACTGGGCGGCGACGATCCTGGTCCCACCGAGGCTGTTGCCGCGGCTCGACTTCTCGGGCGGGATCCCGCCGGCCCACCGGACCCTGGTCGCGGTCCCGACCCTGCTGACCGACGCGATCGAGATCGACCTGCTGCTCGAGGCGCTCGAGGTCCGCCACCTGGCGAACGCCGACGCCGAGCTCGGACTCGCGCTGGTCACCGACTTCCGCGACGCGGACGCCGCGGAGCTCCCGGGCGACCAGGCGCTGCTGGCCAGGGTCCGCGACGGGATCGACGCCCTGAACCGCGAGCACGCCGCCCCCGGGCGGTCCGACGGCCCGTTCTTCCTGCTCCACCGCCCGCGCCGGTGGAACCCGCAGG
>JBEBJW010001672.1:0-1698 GCA_040079715.1 Myxococcota bacterium
GGGCAAGGAGGAGTGCCGGGGCGAACCTGGGGGAAGCGGGAGCCGGGCGCTCCGGCGGCAGGAACGGCCGAACCTCCCCGATCGTCCGGGGGCGCCTGTTGCTGCCGCGCACGGGCGCAGCGTGGGGCGGACGACGGGGACGTGGGCGCGCTGGTGTCGACCTGCTGCGAGGTGACGGCTCGAGATGGCGCAGACGCGGATCGCCGGTGCGAGGCGAGCAGCTCGTTCGTCGTCCGGAGGCGATGGGTCGCCCGCGCGAGGGACGCGGAGGGCGCCGGAGGCGGTCGAGCGCAGCGAGACGGAGGGGCATCCATGGGCGACGGCGCGCGGCGGCTGCCGCCCGGGTCGTGCTGTGAGCCCGACGGCCGAGCATCCCGTCACAGGCTGGGCAGCTCCACCGGCCAGGTGAGCGGGCGGGTCGGCAGGAGCTGGTGCATCCGCTCGACCCGGATCCGCAGCAGCGCCCACAGCGGCGCGACCTGCGGGTGGGTCGGGCTGTACAGGTCCACCAGCTCGTACGGGTCTGCCTTGCGGTCGTACAGGTGGAGCGTGCCGTTGAAGTTGAACACGAGCTTCCAGTCGTCGAGCGTCACCGCCTGCGACACCCCGGCCCGCGCCACCGAGTGCGAGAACCGCGGGCGGCCCTCCGGGGCGGTGCCGACGACGTAGCCGGACAGCACCGGGTCGAGCGGGTCGATCGGCTCGCCCACCGCCTCGAGCACCGTCGGGAGCAGGTCGACCGCGCTGGTCGGCTCGGTCCACCGGTACGGGATCAGGTTCTTGCCCCAGAAGAACGCGACGCCGTCGTTCTCCTCGGCCCCGAGGTTCCACGCGTGGCTCTGGTGGCCGCGCTCCCAGAACTGCTCGCCGTGGTCGGTCCACACGACGACCAGCGTGTCGTCGAGCCACCCGCCCGCCTCGAGCGTGTCCCACATCCCGCGGATCTGGTCGTCGAGGTACCGCAGCTCGCCGTGGTACCGGGCGCGGAGGTGCCTCTCGAGCAGGTCCTGCTCCTCGGGGCTCATCGTCGGCCAGTCGTCGGTCGCGTCGTACTGGCCGGGCTGGGTGTCGAGGTCGTACTTCGGGTCGAGCGGGGGGAGCGTGACCTCCTCGCCGTTGTAGTAGTCGGGCGGGATGTACGGCGGGTGCGGCTCGACGAAGTGGACGTGGAGCAGCCACGGCTGCTGGGTGCCGCCGTCCGGGACCGTCAGCGGGCTGCCGACCGTGGCGTTCAGCAGGTCGAGCCCGTTGCCCATCAGGATCGTGGCGCTGCCGCCGCCGCCGAACGGCGCCTGGTCGTAGCCCTGGACGTTGTTCCACTCGGCCGACAGCCACCCGTTCGACGAGATCAGGATCGTCGCGAACCCGAGGTCGCGCAGGCGCGTGGCGATGGTGCGCTGGCCGTCCGGCAGCGGGAGCTGCTCCGACCCGATCAACACCGGGATGAACCCGTTCTCCTCGGCGTACCGCCCGCCCATCGTGCAGCTCGTCGACGCGAACGTCCAGTCGCTGCACTGCTGGTGCGCGTCGAGCCGGACCCCCTCGGTCATCAGCTGCTCGAGGAACGGCGTGTACATCACGCCGTCGGCCGAGTACGAGCCGACGTGGTCCCGCCGGGTGGTGTCGATCGAGATCATCAGCACGTTCCGCGGCCGCTCGCCGTGGAACCGCAACACCGGCTCGCCCTCCGGCGGGGTG
>JBEBJW010001673.1:0-1698 GCA_040079715.1 Myxococcota bacterium
TTGCTCAAGGCGGACGGGTACGCCGACACCTCGCACACGATGACCGACCCGTCGCAGGTCCAGCGGGTGAACATGACCCGCACCGGACCGCGGCCCACCCCGCGTCCGCGCCCGCGCCCCGGGGACGACATCATCCAGAGCCGCTGACCGCGCGACGAAACCGACGGGCGGCGCACGCCCGCGCATCGGCCGGGCGCCGGTCGAACCCATCGCGCTGCGTTGGGCTATCATCTGGGCTCAGCGTCGAGTGCGGCGCCCCACGCGACACCGCACGGGAGGACGAATGCCGGCGGCACGAAACGACGACGACCAGACCGATCCGGGAGCCGCGCCCGGGATGGTCCGCGACGAGAACTTCGTGAAGACGCTGGTGGTGCCGCAGCCGGGCGACTACGGCTTCGACTTCGAGGCGTTCGAACGGTCGGAGGCCGAAGCGGCAGCGCGGGTCCCGAAGAAGGCCGATCCCGCGGCCCCGCCGGAGCGCGCGCCCGAGCGGCGGACGATCCTGCCGCGGAATTGGTTGCCGCCCGGAGACTCGGTCGTCGAGACGCGCCCGGTCGGCAACATGACCGTGGTCTCGCTCCGAGGCCGGATCAACGAGTCGTTCCGGGGGGCCGAGCTCGGCCAGTCGCTGTCCGGGGTGGTGGTGTTCGACCTGTCGCAGGTCGACCGGATCTCGTCGTTCGGGGTGAAGGGGTGGCTCCAGATGCTGGAGCACGCGCGGTTCACCCACTGCTACTTCTTCCGGTGCAGCGAGGCCGTGATCAACCAGATCACGATGATGCGCAACTTCTGCGGGACCGGCCGGATCCACTCGCTGCTGGTGCCGTACCTGTGCGGCGGGTGCGGCGAGGAGTTCAGCGCGGTCTACGACGCGGTGGCGGACCGCGAGGCGATCCTCGGCCGGAGCCCGGGCACGGTCGAGTGCCCGCGGTGCGCCGCCGGGGCGAAGATCGCCGATGATCCGTGGGCGTACCTCGCGGTCGACGACCACCTCCTCGACCACGTCCCGGCGGACCTCGAGCAGGTGGTCGAGCACCTCACGCAGGTCCAGCGGGTCGATCCGATCGAGAAGTTCGTGTCGGACGACGAGACCCGCGTCCGGATCAACGTGCCGCTCGATGCGCGGCTCCGGCTCGGTCGGGCGTTGAACGGGCTCGAGGGGCGGGTGGTGTTCGATCTCACGCCGCGCCCCGAGCTGTCGGCCGACGGCATCCACCGGCTGCTCGACGCGATCCGCGAGCTCGAGCCCGAGGTGACCGAGGTGTGGATCGATGGCGCCACCCGGTCGCTGATCGAGGCGCTGCTCGCCGAACCCACGCCGCGGACGTTCGTGTCCACCGCGTGGGTCACCGCGGTCGCGACGGACACCGGGATCCGCCGCCCGGTGCTGGTCGACCTGCGGAAGAAGCGCGCGTCGCTGCTCCGGGGCGAGATGCCGACCGTCGACGCCGGGTGGGCCCGGGGCGCGGTCCGGTTCGACGACGCGGACGTGGTGTTCACCGCGGCACGGCACCTCGTGCCGCACACCCCGCATGCGCCGACCCCGAACCCGGCGCCGATCGGCCACAACTCGCCCTCCCCGGCGCCGGCGCCGAACACCGGGGCGTACAACACGTCGGGGTACAACACCGGGCCGTACCAGCCGTACACCACCGGCTCGTACCGGGCGGTGCCGACCGGCGGGACCCCGCCCCC
>JBEBJW010001674.1:0-1697 GCA_040079715.1 Myxococcota bacterium
TCCCACGGCAAATTTCCCTGACTCGGTCATCGGTTGGAGGCCGATCAGCCCCGCTGGAAATTTCCGTGTGAGCCTCCGGGCCCGGTCCGCTCAATTCTCGGACGGGGCGGACGTCTGGGGTCCGGTGTCGCTCGAGGGCCGGTCCGGGTACGTCCGGTGGTTCGCGGTGGGAGACCCCAGCCGCTGCTTCGTCGAGCTCGACCCGCGGCCGGTCTCCGCGCCCGGCGCCGCGCCGGTGGTCGTGGCGCGGATCCGCGGCCAGGTGGCCCAGCTGCTCCCGCTCGGCGCGAGGTTCGTGGACGATCCGCCTCGGCCGGTCGACGCGGACCACGGAGACCACCTGGTGGTCGAGTTGCCGGACTGCGCGCTCGTCGACGCCCCGGAGGCCGAGGTCCTCGCCGCCCTCGACGCCAGGTGACGGGAGGGCTCGCTCCGGAGCAGCCGCTCCCTACTGGTTCTCGGTCTGGACGTCCGGCTCGGTCGGACAGGTCGAGCCCGAGCCCTGCGCGTCGTCGAGCACGAACCGGCCCCGCTCCCCGCCGACGAACGCCGCCGCGAGCTCGCCGAACGTGACCGGGCCGGCGCCGGTCGCCGCGTCGATCGTCGACACGTCGAGGAACCGGTCGTCCTGGGTCAGGAACTCGTGGCCGTTGCACGCGGTCAGGAACGCCGAGCCCGGGTCGCCGTCCGCCCGCCACGCGCCGTAGGTGTCGACCGCGGACTGCGCGTACTCCTCGAACGTGATCACCGCCGAGAACGGGCTGCCGAAGTAGGTCGGGTCGAACGCGTCGTGGTGGGTCAACACCGGGGTCTCGGTGAAGTTCCGCATCACGTTCACCAGGTCGTCGCACGCCGACGACGCGATCCCGTTCGCCTCGACGCAGCTCGCGTCGAGCACCGGCCACCAGGTCCGGAGCTGGAGGTCGTGCGACGCGTCGGCGGTGGCCCGGACCGCGGCGGCGTCGGCGGCGGTCAGGGTCGCCTCGTCCGGGTCGAACAGCGCGTCCGGGATCCCGAGCACCTCGGCGTTCGGGAGCATCCCCGCCACCCGGTCGAGGTTGATCGCCGCCCCCTGCCCGCCGGCCGACGAGCCCGCGAACACCCCCGTCTTCGCCCGGTCGAGCCCGCCGAGCGACACCACGCCGTCGTCCGAGGCGAGCCCGTCGCCGGACAGCGCGGCGAGCCCGTCGTCGAGGATCCGGCTCCCCTGGAACTCGAGCCGGAACGGGTGCGGCCCGTCGAGCACCACCTGGCTGTTCGTGCCGCTCCACTTGTCGGACGAACAATAGTAGAACGTCACCTGGTTCCACCCGGCGAACGGCGACCGCGGGTCGGTGCTGGCGATCCCGGCCCCAGCGATCGTCGGCTGGGTCCACCGGGTCGACATCCGCGTCGCCTCGTAGTACCCCGTGCCGCACCACCGGGCGGCGCAGGTCTGGTAGTCCTCGCAGTGGTTGCCGCCCTGGAGGAACAGCACCCAGTCGTCGCGGTGGTCGGGGTCCGACGCCGGCCGGACGTACAGGACCGGCGGCGAGCCGTCGTTGCACACGCTGGACGCGTCGGTCAACGTGACCTTGTGCAGGTCCTTGTCGATCGGGCCGGGCGTGACCCGCGGCGCCCAGTTCGGGCAGACCTCCTCGAGCGCGGCTTCG
Organism: Myxococcota bacterium; assembly: GCA_040079715.1. Classification (GTDB taxonomy): domain Bacteria; phylum Myxococcota_A; class UBA796; order UBA796; genus JACKER01. The sequence continues at coordinate 1,653 of JBEBJW010001674.1, forward strand.
ACCGGCAGGATCGGCGGTCCCCCGCACCCCGCCACCGCGAACCAC
>JBEBJW010001675.1:0-1697 GCA_040079715.1 Myxococcota bacterium
GCCGCCCGCGCGCCGGTGCGGGTCGGCCCACCGGTGCAGGCGACGAACGCGTTCGTGCTGTCGGCGTTCGATCGGAGCCTCGGGGGGACCGCGGTGGTGGCGGTCGACGACACGAGCTGGGCGCTGCTCGGGCTCGGACCGGCCGGTACCGCGCTGTTCACCGTCCGCAGCGAGGGCGGGCAGACCGCGGTCACCGCCCCGGACGATCGGATGGCCGAGGTCCTCGGGCGGATGCCGCTCGAGCGCGACCTGTGGCTGCTGTACCGCTGGCAGTGCGACGACCGGTGCCGAACCGACCACGGCCGGATCGACGTCGACGGGGACACCACCCGGTGGCGCGGCCGGGACGGGCGGGCGACGATCGTGACCACCGACGGGCGTCGGGTGCTCGAAGATCCGCTCCGGCACTACACGCTCACCGTGTTGGTCCGATGACGTCCGCTCGCGGCTGGCTGCGGTGGGACGCGGCGGTGGTCGGCGGGTGCCTCGCCGCGGTGCTCGGCGCGGCGGCGCTCCGCGGGGTGCCTGGGCTCGGGGGATGGATCGCGCTGGTGGTGGCGATCGACCTCGGGTATCTCGCGATCGTCGCGTGGAACCGCCGGTGAACACCTCGGCGCCGCGGTTCGTGGTGGTGATCCCGACCAAGGACGACGCCCCGACGGTCGGGGACGTCGTCCGGCGCGCCCTCGCCCGGGTGTCGGACGTGCTGGTGGTCGACGACGGCTCGACCGACCGGTCCGGCGAGGTCGCGCGCGAGGCCGGGGCGGTGGTGTTGACCCATCCGGTCAACCAGGGGAAGGGCGCCGCCCTGCTGACCGCGTTCCGGTGGGCGGCGGAGCGGGGGTACACCCACGCGGTGACGGTCGACGCCGACGGGCAGCACCACCCCGAGGAGATCCCCCGGTTCGTCGACGCCGCCACCGCCGAGCCGACCGCGATCGTCGCCGGGTCGCGCGACATGCGGACTGCGCCGGAGCGGAGCCGGTTCGGCCGCCGGTTCTCGAACTTCTGGGTCTGGGCCGAGACCGGGTGGGACGTCGAAGACACCCAGTGCGGGTACCGGGTGTACCCGATCGGGCCGGTGCTGGCGCTCGGGCTGCGCGGCGGGCGGTACGAGCTCGAGGTCGAGGTGCTGGTCCGCGCGCTGTGGGCCGGGATCCCGGTGATCGATCTCGCGTGCGACGTGTACTACCCGCCGGTCGACGAGCGGCACAGCTCGTTCCGCCCGCTGGCCGACAACGTCCGGATCTCGCTGCTCAACACGCGCCTCGTGGTCGAGCGAGTGGCGTGGCCCCCGCGGTGGCGCCGCCACGCCGCGCTCCGGACCGACCAGTGGCGGGATCGGCACCGCGGCACGTTCGTCGGCTGGTGGATCGTGGTCACGCTGATCCGGTGGACCGGGCGGTGGCCGGCGTACGCGGTGGTGACCGGGCTCGCGGCGTGGTTCGCGGTGTTCGCGGGCGGGCCGCGAAGGGCGGTGGCGGCGTACGGTCGGCGGCTCGGTCGGGGGACGCTCGGGTCGACCTGGCTGATGGTCCGGGTGTTCCAGGCGTTCGCGGTGTCGCTGGTCGACCGGTTCCTGCTGCTGACCCGCGGTGCGGACGGGTTCCGGTTCGACCGGTCGGAGGTCGGGGGCGCGTACGACGCGGTGCGCGACGGCAAGGGCCTGGTGGTGCTGTCCGCGCACGTCGGCAACC
>JBEBJW010001676.1:0-1693 GCA_040079715.1 Myxococcota bacterium
GACCGGTCGGCGTGGATCCGGTCGCGGTGGGAGCGGTGGGCGTCCGGGCGGGTCGCGGTGTCGGACGACGAGGTCGAGCTGCCGGACGTCTCCGGCAAGGCTGGGCTCGGCGGGGTGCGGGTCCGGCTGGATCCGGCCGGCGAGGGCCCCGCCACGGTCACGATCTCCGCCCCGGCGCCCGACGGGATCGGGGTCGCGGCGGCGAAGGCGGCCGGGATCCCGATCGACGTCCGCGACGGGCGGGTGGAGCTGGTCGCCCCGCTGGTCCCGTCCCCGGACCCGGATCTGGCGCTGCTCGGCGTGCTCCGCGCCGGAGACCCGACCGCGATCGTCGAGGCCCTGGCGGCCCACCTGGTCGACGCGCTCCGGGCGGTCCATCCGGTCCCGCCGCCGCCCGACGCGCCTCCAGAGGTCCACCTGCTGTACGCCCTGCGGATCGGCGACACCGATCGGCTGTCGACCCAGGTCCGGACGGGTCCCCACCGGCGGGCCGCGTTCGGCGGGCTGGTCCGGTCGCCGGGCGCGGCGGCGAAGGCGCTGGCGCTGGCCCCCCCGGCCGAGGTACCGGAGCTGCTCGCGGCGGTGCCGGACGATCGGCGGGAGCGGGTCACGCTCGAGTGGCTCCGGCTCGCCGGGCGCGACGTGGAGGGCCTGGTCGCGCGGCTCGCGGCCGAGTCGGACCCGCCGATCCGGGGCGCCGCGGGCGAAGCGCTCCGGCGGATCCGGACCTGAGGGGAGAGCGATGAGCGCGGTCGAGCAACTGGTGGTGGACGGGGAGACCGTCGGGGTGCGGCTCGACAAGCTGCTCGCCCAGCTCCGGTCGGTCGGGTCGCGCGAGAAGGCGCGCCAGGTGCTGAAGTCCGGCAAGGTCACCGTCGACGGCCGGGCGGTCGGCCCCGACGACGGCGGGCGACCCCTCGCCGCCGGCGCGACGGTCGAGATCGCGTGGAACCGCCCGGGGACCGGGGCTCGCCGGACCGCCGCCCGGACCGCGATGGACCGCGCCGGGGTGGTGGTGCTGCACGAGGACGACGCGATCCTCGCCGCCGACAAGCCCGCGGGGCTCCTGACCGACGCCGCCGACGCCGACCAGGGCAAGCACCGCGACACGCTGCGCAAGCGAATCCACGCCTGGGTGAACGCCGAGGTGTACCCCGCGCACCGGATCGACCGCGACACCACCGGCGTGGTGCTGTTCGCGAAGACGCCGGCGGCCCAGGCCGGGCTCAAGGCGCAGTGGATCGAGCGGACCCCGCGCCGGGTGTACCTCGCGGTGTTCGACGGGCGGCTCGACCGCGACCACGGGCGGTTCGCCGACTGGATGGCGTGGGACGCGCGGGCCCGGATCCAGCAGCCGGCGGACAAGGACGCGCCCGGGGCGTGGCTCGCCGAGGCGACGTTCCAGGTGGTCGAGCGGTTCGGCGACGTGGCGACGCTGGTCGAGGTGTCGCTCGTGACCGGCCGGCGGAACCAGATCCGGCTCCACGCGATGCTCGCCGGCCACCCGCTGCTCGGCGAGCCGCTGTACCGGATGCCCGGGCGCGTGCGGACGCCGTTCCCGCGCCAGGCGCTCCACGCGCGCGAGCTCGGCCTCGTCCACCCGACCACCCACCAGCCGATCACGTTCGAGGCGCCGATCCCGGACGATCTGACCCGGCTGTTCGCCCGGCTGCGGCGCGCGTGAGGGCGGGGG
>JBEBJW010001677.1:0-1690 GCA_040079715.1 Myxococcota bacterium
CTGGGCGAGGCGGGTCTCGCCGATCCCGGCCCCGCCGCGGACCAGCACCCACCCGCTCGAGCGCGTCCCACAGCGCGTCCCGCTCGATCTCCCGCCCGGCGACCTCGATCGCCCGGACCGGCAGCAGCGCGAGCCCGGCCCCCTGGAGCCCCAACCGGGGCCCGGTCGGGGGCGGCGCCCGCCACGACGTCGGCGGCGGGGCCACCCCGGGGTCGATCGCGGCTGGGATCGTCGACCACCGACCGGCGGGCGACCTTCAGCGCGACCGCGGTCCCGTCCGGTGCCCGCGCGCGCCAGACCTCCCCCATCGCGCCGTGCCCGATCCGATCCTCGAGCCGGAACCCGCCCACGGTCGACATCGCCCCCGAATAACCCCGCTCCGGTTGCGGATGTCCGTCCGTCCGGTGTCCCACGGGTGTGCAGCCGGGTGCGACCGGTGCACATCCGGGGGTGCAACCCCGGTGGGGCGCGGCTACCATGAACCCGGGAGCGCCGTGCAACCGAACCTGATCCAGAGCGGCACCGTGATCGACCGGTACACCGTCGACGGGGTGATCGGCGAAGGCGGGATGGCGATCGTGTTCCGGGTGCACCACAACGCGCTCGGAACGGTGCACGCGCTGAAGGTGCTGACGGTCTCGTCGGCCGGGATCCGGGACCGCCTGCGCCAGGAGGGCCGGTTCCAGGCGAAGCTCCAGCACCCGAACATCGTCGCGGTCACCGACGTGCTCGAGGTCGGCGGGACCGACGGCCTGATCCTCGAGTACGTCGACGGGCCCTCGCTCGACCGGCTGATGCACGATCAGCGGCTGACCTGGGACCAGATCGACGCCCTGGTGCCGGGGATCCTCGCCGGGGTCGCCGCCGCCCACCGCGAGGGGGTGATCCACCGGGACCTCAAGCCGGCGAACGTGCTGCTCAAGCCGATCGAGGGCGGATACCTGCCGAAGGTGGCGGACTTCGGCCTCGCGAAGGCGTTCGGCGGGTCGGATCCGGGGATGGGGCGGACCCGGACCGGCGCGACGATGGGCACGCCGCACTACATGTCGCCCGAGCAGGTCCGCGACGCGAAGAACGTCGGCCCCCGGTCGGACCTGTTCGCGCTCGGGGCGATCCTGTACGAGATGGTCTGCGCGAAGCGGGCGTTCGGCGGAGAAGATCTCCTCGACATCTTCAACGCGATCGCCACCGGGCGGTACACGCCGATCCGCGAGCTCGCGCCGGACGCGCCCGAGCGGATGGTGCTCGCGATCCACGCGGCGCTCCAGGTCGATCCGCAGCAACGCCCGGAGACGGTCGAGGCGTTGGCGGCGCTGTGGGGCGTCGAGCTGAACCCGTTCATGTCGATGTCGATGCCGCCGTCGTTCGCGGCGTCGCAGTCCGTCCGGGCGATCCCGCCGGAGAGCCGCACCTGGGCGGCCGAGACCCTCGCGGGCGAGGCGGCGGCCGAGGCCGCAGCGGAGGCGCTCCGGTCCACGCCGCCACCGAGTAGCGCGAGCCGGGGCAGCTCGAGCCGGGGGAGCCGCGGAGCCGGCGCCGCGTCCCGGAGCGGCGTCCGGGCGTCGTCGTCGCCCCCGTCGTCGGCGCCCGTGGGGGCCGCGTGGGCGGTCGGCGTGTCGATGATCGTCGCGGTCCTGCTCGGGATCGGGGTGGTCGGCGCGGGCGCCGTCGGGTTCGCGCTGTACTGGTT
>JBEBJW010001678.1:0-1689 GCA_040079715.1 Myxococcota bacterium
TCCGGGCCGCGATCGGCCTCCGCGCCGTCAAGGGAGGTCGGGTGGTCGCCGATCACGAGGTCGTCGGGCAGGTTCCGGGTATCGGCGTCGACCGCGGCGGATCGCGGCGCGATCGACTCGACGAACGCCGCGAAGTCGAGGTCGGTGACGAACCACCCCCGCTCGCGGACCACCGCCGCGATCGCCCGCTGCATCTCGCGGGCGGACGGGTACCGGTCGCCGGGCGCCTTGGCCATCGCCCGGGCGACGATCGGATCGAGCGCGGGCCCGATCGCCGGGGCGAACGACGACGGCGGCGGCGGCTCGCTGTAGATGATCGCCCGCATCGTGTCGTACGGGTTCGACCCGCGGAACGGGTGCTGGCCGGTCAGCAGCACGTACAGCAGCGCCCCGACCGCGTACAGGTCCGCCCGGCGGTCGACGTCGAGGCCCTGGCACTGCTCGGGGGCCATGTACAGGACCTTGCCCTTGACCACCCCCGACGCGGTCGCCTCGCGGCCGAGCAGCGCCTCGACCTTCGCGACGCCGAAGTCGAGCAGCTTCACGTTGCCGTCGTGGGTCAGGAACACGTTGTGGGGCGACACGTCCCGGTGGACGATGTTCATCGGCCGGTCGTCCGGGGTGGTCCGCTCGTGGGCGTAGTGGAGCCCGGCCAGGACCCGATCCACGATGTACAGCGCCTGCCCCGGCGTCGGCGCGACCGGCCGACCGTCGACGATCCGCTGCTGCAGCCGCTGGCGCAGCTCGAGCAGGGTCAGGCCCTCGAGTAGCTCCATCGCGATGTAGTACTCGCCGCGATCGTCGATCACGTCGTACGTCTGCACGATGTGCGGGTGCTGGAGGGTCGACGCGACCCGGGCCTCGTTGAGGAACATCGTCACGAACGCGGCGTCCTTCGCGTGGTTCGGCAGGATCCGCTTCAGCGCGACCCGCCGGGTGACGCCCGCGACCCCGATCGCCTCGGCGACGTACACCTCCGCCATCCCGCCGGTCGCGAGGCGGCGGACGAACCGGTACCGCTGGATCGCCGAGGCGCGGACGGCGACCGGCTCGGACGTCATGGACTCAGTCTCGCCGGAACAGGGTGGGCCGGTTGGTCGGGACCGGGACCGGCTCGGCGCGCGTCTTCGGCTTGTAGATCGAGGTGATCACGGGCTCGCCGGCCCGATCGAACACGAACTGGAGCGTCCCGCCCTCCTCGAGGTCCTGGTACGCGGCGGCGGCGGTGCCCTCGAACTCGTCGATCGACGTGATCGCGGTCGACCCGACGGCGCGCAGCAGGTCGCCGGGCTCGACGTTCCGGATGTAGCTCTCGCGCCGGACCAGGCGGATCCCGGGGGCGGCCCACGGGGCGCGCGGGGCGACGGTCAGCCCGCGGAACGTGGCCTCGCGGCCGTACCGGTCGGCCAGCGCGTCGAGCTCGGCCCGCGGGATCGCGTACTGGGCGATCACCTCGTACCCGCCCTCGACCCGGCGGGCGGCGTCCTGGGCCCGGGTGAACGTCAGGCCCGCCGACGCCTGGCGCCAGTGCCCGAGCGCCTCGTCGAGGCCGGTCCCGTCGTCCGGGAGGCGCTCGTCGTCGAACGGCAGGCGCAGCTCGCGGGACGCCAGCGACAGCAGCGCGTCCGACGCCCGGTCCCGGGCCAGCGCGAGCGCCTCGTCTGCGGTGTCCGCCTCGCCCCGCCCGAC
>JBEBJW010001679.1:0-1688 GCA_040079715.1 Myxococcota bacterium
GTTGGTGATCCCGGTCGGGGTGTTCGCGGTCTTGTCCGCGAACGTCCTGGTCGCGTACAACGGGACCGGCGCGCCGCAGACGGTGGCGATGGGCGGCTGGTCGGTGACGCTGGATCCGACCGAGTACGCCCAGACCTGGTCGATCGCCCCGTGGCCGCGGCAGGTCGTGACGGTGGGGCCGGACGGCGCGCCGCTCGAGTCGGCGCGGTGGGCCCGCGGCGACGCGGTGTACAACGTCGGCCGGCGCGGGGTGCTGATGTCCGGCGTCGCGGTGTACAGCGAGCACGGCGACGTCCCGTCGCCCGACCCGGTGCTGGTCGGCAACCCGCTGCTGGCCGAGGTGTCGGTCGATCACTGGTTCGCCGAGCCCCCGGAGCAAATCTCGCGCCGGACGTCCCGGTGGTCGTACGTGGTCGACCTCGTCCGGACCGAGCCGCTGCCGGGGTTGCTGGGCGCCCCCGCGGTCAGCGAGACGCTCGCGCGCGCGATCCTGACCTGGGACCCGCCGAGCCAGCCGTGGGTCGACGCGGCCCGTGCGCTGAGCGCCATCGACGCCGAGGAGGCGCTCCGGGTGACCGCCGAGGCGCGGGATCGACACGGCGACGCGCTGTTCGCCCATCTCGCGTTCCAGGCGGTCCGCGACGACGCCGACCTGCGGGCCGCGTACGACGCGCGGGCCCGGGAGCTCGACACCGCCGAGGCGTGGTACCTCGCGGGTCGGGTCGACGATCCTCCGGAGGCCCGGAGCGCGTACCGGACGGCGCTCGACCGGGACCCGACGTTCCACCGCCCGTGGTGCGGGCTGGCGTGGCTCGACGCCCAGGCCTCTCAGTGGGCCGAGGTCGGACCCGAGCTCGCCGACTGCGACGTGACCACCGCCGCGTACCAGCGGCTCCGCCTGCTCGCCTGGCGGTTCGACGGCGCGGAGGGCCTCCCGCCCGGCGTCGACGACCCGATCGTCTCGGCGATGGTCGCGGCCGAGGTCGATCCGGCGTCGACCCTCCGGTGGACCACCCAGCTCCCCCCGAGCGCCCAGCCGATGTTGTTCCTGGCCGCCGGAGACCTGGCCCACGCATCGTCGGCCCTCGCGGCGCTCGATCCGGACCCGGCGCAGGCGCTGCGGATCGCCCTGTCGACCGGCGCGGCCGCCGACGCGGTGCCCGACGCCGCCGCCCTCACGGGCCTCGTCGACGCCGCGATCCCGACCCTCGCGGACGGGCCCGACGCGGACGCGCTGATCATCGCAGCGGCGGCCGCCGTCACCGGGCGGACCGAGGCGGTCGCGGTGGGCGAATCGCCGTACGCCGCCCTGATCACGTCGTTCCTCGCGGCCGATCCCCGGGACCTCGCGGCGCTCGAGCAGGTCGCGGAGGCGCTGCCGCCGACGAGCCACGGCGCGCTGTACGCGGCGGCGGTCGTGCGGAGCCGCGCCGACCCGAACCCGGCGGGGGTCGACCGGGCGCGGAGGCTGTCGATCCCAGGGTCGGTGCCGAAGGTCTGGTGACCGGGAGCGGAAAACCAGCGTTTGCCGATCCGAACCCACGACTGTAATGATCACAGTCGACAGCGGATCATCGCGTGGTTACCACGCTCGACGTGAGCTGGTTCGGCAATCCCCCGGGCGTCGACACCGACGCAGCCCTCGCGGTCCAGTGGTTGACCGAGGGGGCCGCCGCGTTCCGGTACGC
>JBEBJW010001680.1:0-1677 GCA_040079715.1 Myxococcota bacterium
CACCGATCGGCGGTGGGCGAGGATCCGGCGGCCGGTCGCGAGGGTGAACGCGACGTCGCCGAGCGTCACGGCCGGGTTCGCGTCGAGGTGGTCGGCGAGCCGGGCGCACAGCGCGTCGAGCGCGTCGGGGGAGTGGGCGGACAGCGGCAGGAGCTGGGCCGCGCGCGGGTGGTGCGACGGCGACGCCTCCGGCGCCTCCTCGACCACCAGGTGGACGTTGGTCCCGCCGATCCCGAACGCGGAGATCCCGGCGCGGCGCGGCGCGCTGCCCCGCGGCCACGGGCGGAGCGCGTCGGCGACGTACACCGGGCTCGCAGCGAGCGCGATCCGCGGGTTGAGCGTCCGCCAGCCGGGGCTCGGCGGCAGCTCGCGGTGCTCGAGCGCGGCGACGACCTTGCACAGCCCGGCGATCCCGGCCGCGACGTCGAGGTGGCCGACCTGGCCCTTGGTCGAGCCGATCGCGCAGAACCCGGTGCGGTCGGTGGTCGCTCGGAACGCGCGGCCGAGCGCCTCGATCTCGATCGGGTCGCCGACCCGGGTCCCGGTCCCGTGGGCCTCGACGTACTGGAGCGTGTCGGCGTCGACCCCGGCGACCGCGAGCGCCTCGGCGATCACCGCCGCCTGGCCCTCGACGCTCGGCGCGGTGTAGCCCGCCTTGCGGTGGCCGTCGTTGTTGGCGGCCGAGCCGCGGATCACCGCGCGGACGTGGTCCCCGTCGCGCAGCGCGTCCGACAGCCGCTTCAGCACGACCACCCCGGCGCCGGACCCGAACACGGTGCCGTCGCCGTCGGCGTCGAACGGGCGGCAGGTCCCGTCGGGGGACAGGATCGAGCCCGGGACGTGCCGGTAGCCGGCGCGGTGCGCGAGGTTGATCGACACGCCGCCGGCCAGCGCCACGTCGCACTCGTCGTTCAGCAGGCTCTGGCACGCGAGGTGGACCGCGAGCAGCGACGTCGAGCACGCGCTCTGGACCGCCATCGCCGGCCCGTGCAGATCGAGCTCGTACGCGACCCGGGTCGCGAGGGAGTCCGCCGCGTTCGCGACGAACGCCGACAGCCCCTCCGGCCCGCGGAGCAGCTCCGGGTGCGACCCGAGGTTCAGCAGCAGGTACGTGCTGGTGGTGGCGCCGGCGAACACGCCGATCGGCCCGGGGGGGCGCCCGGGGTCGATCCCCGCGTCGTCGAGCGCGTGCCACGCGACCTCGAGGAACACGCGCTGCTGTGGATCGAGCAGCTCGGCCTCGCGCGGGCTGTACCCGAACAGCGCGGCGTCGAACTGCTCCATCCGGTCGAGCGGGGCGCCGGCCGGCACGAACGCCGGGTCCGCCGCGAGCGCCGGGTCGACGGTGTACCGGGCGAGCTCGTCGTCGGTCAGGCGCCGGATCGCGGTCGACCCGGACCGGGCCGCGCGCCAGAACGCCGCGAGGTCGTCGGCCCCCGGGAATCGTCCCGCCAACCCGACGATCGCCAGGTCCGCGCCAGTGTCATCCGCGCTCATCGGTCCTCCCGTCCCATCCGCCGCTCGCGCCGCCGCCGTCCCCGATCCACCGCCTCGACCGCGACCTTCGCCGCGGCCGCCGCCGCCTCTCCCCCGCCGAGCCGCCGAGCGAGCGACGCCACCGTCGGCGACTGGAACAGGTCGACCTCCGACAGCTCGACCCCGAGCTCGGACCGGATC
>JBEBJW010001681.1:0-1676 GCA_040079715.1 Myxococcota bacterium
GGAGCCCCCGCGGCCAAGATGCGCGGCGCATCCTCCGTCGCCGTTTCGATTTCCCGGCGTCCGCACTGCCGACCCGTCTCCGGGAACGGGCGCCTGCGGCATCCAACCAACTCCGACGCGTTCCGCCGCCGTGAGCCGTACGTCCGGGCGACGTTCGGCGACCTCCCCGTCGACTGGGAGCCGTGCGACGGTTGACCGGGTCGGACCGTCGTGAGCCCGCTGTGCGGTCCCGCACATGCGCTGTGTGAAATCCCACGGCTGTGCCGGCCCCGCCTCACCCTCAGGGGGCGGTCGGGGATCCGGGCGGATCAACTCGCCTGGCGCCAGGTCCACCACACGGCGAAGATCGGAAGCACCATCGTCCCGGCCACCACGACCAACGCGATCCACAGGTCCATCGCACACCCCCCGGGCCCGACCATCGGGCGAACGGCGAACTGCAAGCGTCGGGCCGGACTGCCGCCCGTCCGCGCGTTACGCCGAACGGCCGGAGGATCTACCCGTGTCGACCGTGCGCGCGTTCATGGACCGTCACTACCTGCACTTCAACGCCCGGGAGACCGTCGCCGCGGCGCGGGCGTTCGAGGATCACCTCGCCGCTGGCGGCAAGATGATGATCACCCTGGCGGGGGCGATGTCCACCGCCCGGATCGGTCGGATCCTCGCCCGGCTGATCCGGTCCGACCGCGTCCACGCGATCACCTGCACCGGGGCGAACCTCGAGGAGGACGTGTTCAACCTCCTCGCCGCGAACGACTACGAGATCATCCCGGACTGGCGCGGGCTGCGGGCCGAAGACGAGCAGGCGCTGTACGAGCGCGGGTTCAACCGCGTCACCGACACCTGCATCCCCGAGACGGTGATGCGGCACCTCGAGAAGCGGCTGATCGAGCGGTGGACCACCGCGTGCGCCAGCGGGGTCGGCAAGCTCCCGTCCGAGCACCTGTTCGACATCCTCGGCGACCCGACGCTGCCCCAGCACTTCCAGATCCCGCCGGAGGACTCGTGGATGCTCGCGGCGAAGGAGAAGGGGATCCCCGTGTATTCGCCGGGGTGGGAGGACTCGACCACCGGGAACATGTTCGCCGCCGCGGTGTACCGGGGCGAGGTGCCGCGCCACGACTGCGTCGTCACCGGGACCGAGCAGATGGTGCGGCTGATGCACTGGTACCTCGCGAACAACGGCAAGGCCCAGGGCAAGCCGTCGGTCGGGTTCTTCCAGATCGGCGGCGGGATCGCCGGCGACTTCCCGATCTGCGCGGTCCCGGCGCTGATCCAGGACCTCCAGCTCGAAGACACGCCGTTCTGGGGCTACTTCTGCCAGATCAGCGACGCGGTGACGTCGTACGGCGGGTACTCGGGTGCCGTGCCGAACGAGAAGATCACCTGGGGCAAGCTCGACGTGGCCACCCCGAAGTTCATGATCCAGTCCGACGCCACCATCGTGGCGCCGCTGATCTTCGGGTACGTCCTCGGGGACTGAACAAGTAACGGGTTCGTATCCACTGGTTGCAGCGGTGGGACCGGCGGGGTCGAGGGCTGTAAGCTCCTCCACCCCGGCCCGTTGTTCGCGAGGTGGACCTGTCGATCGCCCTGCTGCTGCTCGTCGCGCCGACCGCGCTGGCCGGTCGCGGCGACGTGACCGTGTCCCGGTCGAGGTTCGAGGCGCTCCAGCC
>JBEBJW010001682.1:0-1674 GCA_040079715.1 Myxococcota bacterium
GCCGGGATCGGCGCGATCGGCACCGCGAGCCACGGGACCACGAACGCGGCGAGGTACACCGCGGCGACGATCGACGCCAGCGGCACCGAACCGAGGCCCGGGTACAGGTTCTTCGAGAACCCGCGCCACGCCTCGCCGAACGACCCGTACATCCGGCACCGGGCGATCCGGTCCCCGGTCACGAACGCGACCCGCCGACCGCTCTGTTTGATCTTTCGGCACAGCGCCATGTCGTCGACGATCGCGTCGCGGATCCCGGCGAACCCGCCGACCGCGGCGAGCGCCGCCGGGCGGATCAGCATCAGTTGGCCGTTCGCGGCGAGCACCCGGGGATCCGACACCGCAGCCACCGCCCGGAGCGGCAGGAACGACAGGTACGTCAGGTGGAGCAGCGGCACCACCAGCCCCTCCCCGACCGAGCCCACGTCCTGCGCGGGGAACGCCGACACCACGTCCGCGTCGACCCCGTCGAGGGCGCCGACCCCGCCCGGGAGCAGCCGGACGTCCGCGTCGACGAACAGCAGCCGGTCGCCGACGGCCGCGGCCGCGAGCTGGTGGCACGCGTGGACCTTGCCGACCCACCCCGCCGGCAGCGGCGCGCCGGACAGCACGCGGAGCCGCGGATCGTCGAACCCGGCCAGGACCCGAGCGGTGCCGTCGGTCGAGCCGTCGTCGAGCACCACCACCTCGTCGACCGGCTCGGCGAGCAGCGCGGCGACGCACGCCCCGATCGTCGCCTCCTCGTTCCGGGCCGGGACCAGGGCCGAGATCCGCGACCGGACGGACCGCTGGGCGGGCGCGCGCCAGGTCACGAGGTTGATCGCGGTGAACCCGAGGGCGATCACCGGCGCGACCGCGATCCACCACCCGGCGATCATCGGTCGCCCCCGACGAGGCGCGCCCACCGCCCGTCGCGCGGACCGGCGAACAGCGGCAGCCAGATCGACCCGGGGCCGGTTGCCGGGCAGACCGTCATCCGGAGCAGCGGGCGGAACCAGCCCCGGTCGATCCGGTCGACCCGGCAGACCTCGGCGAACCCGCGCGCCACGGGCTCCCCGCGCGCCCCCGCGACGTCCACCCGGAACCGCGCGTAGAACGGGGAGTCGTCGATCGGGCGGCCGAGCGGGACGTCGATCCCGCCCGGGAGGCTGACCACGGCGGGCCACCCGAGCCCCCAGCACCCGAACCCGCGCCCGGCGTCGCGCACCGCGTCCTCGACCGCGACCGAGCGGCCGTCGGCGTCGATCGTCATCACCCGGGACGACACCGCGCCGCGATCGTCGGTCGCGGCGTACCACACCACCTCGCGGTCGGCGAACGCGAGGCGCCCCCAGTGCCACCGCGCGACGCCGAGCGCGTGCAGCGGGCGATCCGAGCCGTTCCGGTCGACGTAGGCCCGGCCCGAGACCGTGTGCTCTGCCCCGTTCGCCCGGACCGTCACCTCCCCGTGGGCGACCGCGGTGACGACCGACCACTCGTGGTCCGCGACGTCGGGCTCGCCGGGGTCGGAGACCCGCGCCGGGCCTTGGACGTCGACGGCCGCGGCCCACCGGCACCCGGGCAGCGCGCCCGCCAGCGCGCCGGTCACCCGGACCCGCCCGTCCGACCGCTCGACCGACAGCCACGACTGGCCGAGCACCACCCGGTCCGGCCGCCAGTCGACCTCGGCCGGGT
>JBEBJW010001683.1:0-1673 GCA_040079715.1 Myxococcota bacterium
GGATCCGGCGGCCGCGGACACCGGGATCTTCGCGTCGCTGGACCTCGACGGCGCGGTCGACTGGGTGATCGTGAACGAGCTGATGAAGAACCACGACGGGTACCTGCTCTCGGTCCACCTGTGGAAGGACGAAGGCGGGCGCGCGAAGTTCTCTCCGTGGGACTTCGACCTCAGCCTCGGGTACCCGGTCGGGGACTGCGGCGCCGAGGGGTGGGTGCCGCGGACGTACCTCGACCGGATCGCCGGCTACGACGCGAGCCTGGCGCCGATCATCGAGGAGAACTTCGAGCGGTGGCCGATCGAGGACATCGCGTTCGCCACCGACGGCGTCGACAACTGGCTGTGCCCGGTGGCGTCGTGGCAGGAGGAGCACGACCGGGTGGTCCAGCTCCTCACCGACCGGCTGGCATGGATCGACGCGAACATCGACGCGTTCTAGGCCGGTGCCCGTGCCCCTGCCCGTGCCGCCCTGTCCGTCTTGGTCGGGGTGGGACCGGCGGGGCGCACGTGGTGGCACATGCAGGCCAGCGCCCACCCACCGCGCCTTGTGCAACCCACGCACCGAGAACCGTCCGAACCCGTCGCCTGCTTGATCTGCCCGGCTCCGGGAGGCACTTCCGCCTCCGGTAGATCGCCCGGCCCTCGGTCGTACCCACCGCGCTCCGCCAGCCCGATCCGAGGGACAGGCGGACGGGCAGGGGCACGGGCGCGGGCAGAGGCACGGGAGGAGCCACCGGGCCGAGGCCGCTGGCGGCCTACGCCCCACAGTCTCCTACGGCTCGTCGTCCCACAGGGTGACCGGCTCCGGCGGCGGGACCGACCGCGGGCACTCCGGCAACCCGGTGGTCCGCACGATCCGCCACCGGTTGGTGCCGCCCGACCGCGAGTACTCGAACGCGTCGACGGACGCCTGGATCACCGCCAGTCCCATCCCGCCGGCCGGCATCACCTCGGGGACCCTCAGCTCCGGGCCGATGTACGGCTCGCCGGGATCTTCGAACGCGATCTCGATCCGATCGCGGTGGCCGGTCAGCTCGAGCGACATCGTGGCGTCCGGCAGGCGCCCGCACGCGTGGACGATGATGTTCGCGCCGAGCTCCCCGGCGGCGGTCCGCAACGCGAGGCGATCGTCGAGCGCGAGCCCGGTCGCCTCGACCTCCGGCTGAGAGAAGAACCGGTCGAACGTCGCGTGCAACTCCGCCAGCCCCTCCGGACGCGCCGGAAATCGGGCGATGACGTGCACGAGCGGCAGCTCGTTCATCTCGGCCTCCGACACGATCGGAGCGGCTCGGGCGCAGTCCGGATCGTGTGACCCACGTTCAACCGTGTATCCCGCGGCCGCACCGGGTGTTGCCCGGGCGGTTCGCAGGGACGATACCACAGTCGTCGATGCAGGGGTCGTCGACCCGGACGATCGGCGGGACGATCGCCCTGCCGGACCCAGCGCAGCACTAAAATCGACGCAACTCTACCTGCGCGCATCCGCAGCCCACCGCCACCTCGCGCGCGACGTGGGTTCCAGCCGATCGCGAATCACCTCACCGGGTGATGACGATGGCGCGCGAGTTGCATATGAACGGCTGTGTACGGATTCCAATCACCCGGAGGCCACGTGTCCCCAGCCCCCCGCCCTCGCTCCGCCCGCCTCGGGTCCGTCCGCCTGGTCGCCGCGG
>JBEBJW010001684.1:0-1670 GCA_040079715.1 Myxococcota bacterium
GTCGACCGGCAGGTACAGGCACCGCCCCTGCCGCCGGACCACGGCCCGGAGCAGGATCTGGCTCTTCAGCGCGGACCCGGCCCCGAGCTCGACCACGTGGAGCGGCCGATCGGTGCCCTCGGCGGCCAGCGCGACGATCTCGTCGGCGTGCCGCTCGAGGATCTCCCGCTCGGCCCGCGTGAGGTAGTACTCGGGCAGCGCGGTGATCTGCTCGAACAGGTCCGAGCCGCGGTCGTCGTAGAACAGCCACGCCGGCAGGGTCCGCGGGGTCCGCCCGAGCCCGTCGGCCACCGCGGCGAACACCTCGGGATCGACGTCCCGCGCGGCGACCGCCTGCCCGCCCGACCGCGTCACCGCTTCACCTCGACGCCCTTCCAGAACGCGACCCGGCCGGCGATCTGCTTCGCGGCGTCCTTCGGGGTCGGGTAGTACCAGGCGGCGTCGGCGTTGACCTCGCCGTTCACCACCACGTCGAAGTAGCTCGCGGTGCCCTTCCACGGGCAGACCGTGTGGGTCGCGCTGTCCCGCAGGACGCCAACGCGCACCGCCGCCCGCGGGAAGTACACGTTACCCTCGACCAGCTCGATGTCGTCGCTCTCGGCGAGGACCGTCCCGTTCCAGCGTGCAGTGGCCATCTCGATCTCCCGGAGGTGGTGGGTCGTCCCGCGAGCCGGGCGCCCGTTACAGGTCGCGGGCCAGCCGGAGCCCCGACACCTGGAATCGGGTGTCCGGCGGCCAGAAGTTTCGGTACGTCGGCCGGCTGTGACCCGGCGGGGTGAACACGCTCCCCCCGCGCAGGACCTGCTGGTTGACCATGAACTTGCCGTTGTACTCGCCGAGCGCGCCCGCGGCGGGCCGGTACCCGGGGTACGGCGCGTAGGTCGACCGGGTCCACTGCCAGGCGGTGTCGTACCACCCGAGGTTCGGGTCGTCGCCGGCGAGCGGCACCACCACGAACGCGGCGGGCTCGCGCCGATCGTCGGCCGTCCCGGCGGCGACCGCCTCCCACTCGGCCTCGGTCGGCAGCCGCCCCCCGAGCCAGGTGGCGAGCGCGTCCGCCTCGTAGAACGACAGGTGGACCACCGGCTCGTCCGGGGCCGCGAGCCGCTCCCCGTGCAGGCCGTACACCACCACCGCGTCGCCCTCGCGGCGGGTGTACGCCGGCGCGTCGATCCCGCGGGACCGGACGAGGTCGAGCCCGTCCGACAGCCACAGCGACGGCGTCGTGTACCCGCCGTCCCGCGCGAACGCCGACCACTCCCCGACGGTGACCAGCCGCGTCGCGAGCTGGAACGGCTGGAGGAACACCCGGTGCGCCGGCCCCTCGTTGTCGAACGCGAACCGGGACGGGTCCCCGCCGCCCGCGGGGTGCCCGATCGACACGACCCCGCCGTCGTGGGTCACCCACCCGGCCTCGATCGGGCGGCGGGCCGACAGCGTCGGGAGCGGGCGGTACGCGGGGCGGAGCGGGTTGCGGTCCAGCGCGGCGAGCACGTCGGTCAGGATCAGCTCCTGGTGCTGCTGCTCGTGCGCGATCCCGAGGGTCACCACCGGGGCCAGCGCGGCGAACGCGGCGTCGTCGACGGTCTCGAGCAGCGAACCGACCTGCTCGTCGACCACCCGCCGCCAGGTGGCGATCTGGCTCGCGGACGGGCGGGACAGCAGGCCGC
>JBEBJW010001685.1:0-1667 GCA_040079715.1 Myxococcota bacterium
GAGGACGATCCCGAAGTTGGCGCCATCGGTCCAGCGCCACGCCACCGTGCGGTACGACGGCGCGGTGCCGCTCCTCCCGGGCGCGGTCGCGACGTTCGTGGGCGCGGACTACGTCGGCGCGGGTCAGCTCGGCGCGGTCGTCCCCGGGGAGGGGCTCGAGCTCGAGTTCGGCTCCGACGAGCGGTTCCGGGTGTCCCGCCAGCTGATCGACCGCGACGAGACGCGCGTCGGCCGCCAGACCACCCGGTACGACTTCCGGTTCCGGACCACGGTGGTGAACCACGGCGCGGCGGACGCACGGGTGTCGATCGTCGACCAGCTCCCGCGGTCGGAGGACGTCCACGTCGCGGTGCAGGCCCGCGAGCTGTCGGGGGCGACGCCGCCGGGCGAGGACGGCCTCGTGAGGTGGGAGGTGCCGGTCGCGGCCGGCGGGCAGGCGAGCGTGGACCTCGCGTTCTCGGTGACCGTGCCCGACGATGCGTCCGCGGGGGTCCGCGATCTCCTGATCCTGTACCTGAGCGGCGGGCGGTGACGATCGGGCGACGGGACGCCACCCGGAGCTCCGCGCCCCCGGCCGACCTGCGGATCCAGCCCTCCGGTGGGGGGCCGAACCAGAGACCCTCGTCAGTGCGTGGGTTGAACGGCGCCGGCACGGACCTTGTACAACGCCCACGCCGGGTCCTGGACCGTGTAGTAGTGGTCGGGCCCGAACACCATCACCGCGTCGGAGGTCCAGCTGTCACCGGTGGACCCGGTGCCGTCGGCGCGGACGATCAGCGCCGCGTCGGTGGCCGGGTCGATGCTGACCCCCTTCACCTGCGGGGTGCCGGTGTCGAGACCGTAGTTCGGGATCCCGAACACGTTGCACTGCCAGTAGGTGGTCGAGAAGCGACAGTTCGCCGGAGCGTGACCGAGGAACTGGCCGGTGGTCGGGTCGAGCACGAACGTCGCCGTCAGGTCGGACGACACGACGAACGCGTCGGGGAGCGGCCCGAGTTGGAGGTCGTGGCCCCCTCGGTTGGTCACCTGCGACGCCGGACCGTCCGGGTAGGTGAACCGCGCGAGCTCGGTGAACGGCGCGGCGGCGTCGAACCCGTCGTACCGCAGCTCGACGACGTAGGTGTAGGTCGCGACGAACAGGACCTGACGCGTGACGTCCCACGCGGCCGCGTGTGCCTCGCACAGCGTGAGATCGCGCGACGCGCCGGTCTCGACGTCCCACAGCCGCAGCATCCCCTCGCCGAGCGCGAGATCGGTCGACGAGGACGACAGGTCCGACGGACACGCGCCCGAGCCCCAGCCGGGCCCCACCCCGACGAGGTTCCCGTCCGGGAGGAGCTCCACCGAGTGGGTCTGGACGGAGTGGTCACCGTACAGGGTGGTGGCGGAGAACAGGGGCGCCCCGCTGGCCTCGTCGACGATCGCCACCGGAGAGATCGAGCCGTTCGAGCTCGCGATCAACAGCGTCTCGCCGGCGGTGGCATAGATCCCGGTCGCCACCGGTCGCGACTTGCGCTTGCAGTCGGACAACAGCGTCCACTCGGACGGGTCGAGCCCGGCGTCGGCCGGCCCCCAGCTCGCGATCGCCGGACCGGGCGGGAACACCTGGTCGTCGGCGGTGGCAGCGAACGCGCCGTCGATCCGCACGCACCGGTCCTGCGCCTGAT
>JBEBJW010001686.1:0-1665 GCA_040079715.1 Myxococcota bacterium
TCGACCCGTCCGCCGCCGTTCGGCCCCAGCGCCGGATCCGGGCTGGGCGAACGCCGGACGTCCGACCGCGGTCCGTCCCGCGCGCCGCCGCCGACCGATACTGGCTCGGGGGAGGCGAGATGTGGTTCATTTGGATCGGTTGCACCGAGCCACCGGACGACGGACCCGACCCGGCGTGCCCCGAGGTCTGTGAGGTGGCCCTCCGCCTCGATGCGACGCCCGGCGCGGTGATCGTCCGGTCCGATCCGCCCGGGTTCTCGTTCGAGGGCGACGTCCTCGACGGCGACGGCGCCGCGGTGGCCCACATCGGCGGGCTGTCCGAGCAGGCGGTGGAGGTCGCGCTCGTGGCGGGGGGCGCCTACGTGGCCGATCTGACGTACGCGTGCGCCCCGGGGGCGTCCGAGCCGCCGTGCCGAGCGGTCCGGATCCCGTTCGTCGCGGCCGGACCGACGACGACCACGACCTCGGGCACCCCCGACGGGACCGTGACCGACGTGATCGTCCAGGAGGTCGCCCCGTCGGCCGACCTCCTGTTCGTGGTCGACGACAGCTGCTCGATGACCGACCAACAGAACGACCTGATCGGTTCGTTCCCGGTGTTCGTGGACTCCCTGGTCGGCTCCGGCGTCGACTACCACATCGGCGTCGTCACGACCGACCTCGACCGCCCCGGCGAGAGCGGCAAGCTCCGGGCGGTGGGCGGACAGAAGTGGATCGACGACGCGACCGTCGACCCGACCGGGGTGTTCGACGCGATGGCGTCGGTCGGCACCACCGGGTCGGGGCAGGAGCAGGGCCTGGGCGCAGTCTACACCGCGCTCGAGCTGGAGCGGGACGGGTACAACGCCGGGTTCCTGCGCGACGCGTCCGACGTGCACGTGATCGTGCTCAGCGACGAAGACGACCAGACCCGGTCGACCCTGATCACCGAGCCCGAGTTCGAGGGCTGGTTCGACGGCCTGCGGGGGTCGGCGGCGGAACGCTCGTTCTCGTCGATCGTCGCCCTGACCGGACCCGACCGCGGCGATCGGTACCTCGCGGTGACCGAAGCGATCGGGGGCGCCGCGTACGACATCACCGCCGGCGACTACGCGGCGGCCCTGCTCGAGCTCGGGTTGGCCGCGGCCGGGCTCCACCGGGAGTTCCCGCTGTCCGCGATCCCGGACCCCGACACGCTCGACGTCACGGTCGTGCTCGAGGAAGGCACGATCCTCGAGTTCGATCGCGACGTGGACTACGTGTACGACGCCACCCGCGTCAGCGTCGTGTTCCAGGGCTACGTGCCGGAGTCGGGCGCGCAGGTCGTGATCCGGTACGTCCCGGCGGTGCGGCGATGATCGCGCTCGCGCTGGCGGTGGGCTGCCGGGACGGCGGCGGCGAGGGCGACGGCGACGGTGAGGCGCTCGCCGACGGGACCGGGTCCGCGGTCACCTCCCCCGCCGTCCGGCTCGACGCCGCCGCGGCCGCTCCGGCCGACGGGGCGGTGCGGGCGTGCGCGACCGACGACGGCCGGGTGCACGTGCTGTGGGCCGCCGGCGGTGACGGCGAGGCCGACGTGTGGGCCGCGTCCGCCACGGACGGCGGGTGGACGCCGCCGGTGCGGGTGTCGGACGCGCCGGGGGACGTCCAGGGCCTCGAGCTCGCGTGCGCCGACGGGCTCGTCGC
>JBEBJW010001687.1:0-1663 GCA_040079715.1 Myxococcota bacterium
GTCGTGCCCGTCGTGGTCGTGCCCGTCGTGGTCGTGCCCGTCGTGGTCGTGGTCGTGCCCCGCGTGGTCGTGCCCCGCGTGGTCGTGCCCCGCGTGGTCGTGCCCCGCGTGGTCGTGCCCGTCGTGCCCGTCGTGCCCCGCGTGGTCGTGCCCGTCGTGGTCGTGCCCCGCGTGGTCGTGGTCGTGCCCAGGCTCTCGGGGGACCTGACCGGGGGCGGGGGGATGGACGTGCGGTGCCACGCCCTCTCCTACCCACAGTTGAAGGATTCTTCAACCGTCGCGGTCACGTCCCCCGGAGGTACGCGACCAGCGCCTCGCGGTCCGTGACCGGCAGCTCGCACCCGAACGCGTGCCCCTCGTCGCCCCACGGCTCTCCCGCCGACGGCGGCCGCTCGACCAGGCACAGCAGCTCCTCGAGCGACGACAGGCTGCCGTTGTGGAGGAACCGGGTGAACGCCGCGCTCCCGGCGAGCCGTGGGCTCTTGATCCCGTGCGTCAGCGCGGTGTCCGCGTCGCCGAGGCCGCAGCACGGCGCGCCGTCGCCGTCCGGGTCGGCCCAGTCCGCCATCGCCGCGTCGGTGCCGATCTCGTCGAACGTGTACACCCGGTCGCCGGATCCGCGCGGCCCGCCGTGGCAGTCGATGCACCCGGCGTCGCGGAACACCGCCGCCCCGGCCGCGAGCTGGTCGACGTCGCCCGGATCGAGGGGCTCGGGCGGGCGGAGCGACTCGATGTAGTGTTGGAGCGGGGTCAGCGCCTCGGCGTCCCACACGGCCTCGTCGCCGCCGCCGATCTGGACGAACCCGGTCAGGAACTGCTGGAGCGACGTGGCCCCGCCGGTCCACGCGAGCATCGCGTTCGGCATCCCGGCCTCTGCGGCCTCGGCGTCGGTCGGCATCCCCCACAGCGCGAGGATCTTGCTGACGGTGTGGATCCCGTCGTCGACCGGCAGCGGCGCGATCACGAAGTCCATCGTGCCGGTGCGCCACGACGCGTACTGGCCCTCCTGCTCGACCGTCGGCGTGGGGGTCGACCCGGCGGACGACGCGAGCGGCAGCAGGTCGAGGCCGAGCTGGATCCCGAGCAGCGGCTCGTCGTCGAGCCGGTCGAGCATCGGGCGGACCGCGCGGACCGCGTCCGGGTGGTGGTCCGCCTCGTCGAACGTCGGGCTGATCGCCTGGGGGACGAGCAGGATCGCCAGCATGTGCCGGCCGTAGTCGTACCCGTGGTTCGGCGCGCCGACCGCGTACCGCCCGTCCGGGAGCTGGCCGAAGTGACAGGCGGCGCAGGTCAGCGCGAGCGTGGGCTGATCGCCGAGCGGGGCGCCGGCGCCGAACCCGATCGGACGGCCCTCGGGCGAGCTCGGGTGCGGGACGAGCCCGAACTTGTCGTACGCCGGACCGACCTCGTCGGTGAACAGCGCGGGGAGCGCGTCGAACAGGACCGCCGGGATCCCGAGCGTCCCGAAGCCCTCGTAGAAGAACTGGTACTTGCCGCACAGCAGCTCGAGCTTCCGGTCGCCCGGGTTCGCCGCGTACCGGTCGCACGCGCCGATCAGGTCGCCGTGCTCGAGCAGCGCGTCGAGGTCCTCGGTCACGTTGGTCAGGCCTTCGTCGGCGTCCGGCTGAGCCGCGAACGGGTCGACGAATTCGGTGGGCTCGGG
>JBEBJW010001688.1:0-1659 GCA_040079715.1 Myxococcota bacterium
CGACCTGCGCCACCTGCCCCACCGCCTCGCGCACCTGGGTCGCGGCCGCACCCACCGCGGACCGGGCCTGGTCGATCGCGTCTCCGACCGACCCGAGCGGGCTCGACGAACCCACGCCGCCGGGCGACGTCGCGAGCGGGGTCGACGCCGCCGCCTGCGACGCGCTCGCCCCGCCGGACGCGCCGCTGTTCGGGTAGGTGTTGGAGTTGAACACGAGCTCGGTCGTGAACCCCGAGCCCATGAACACCCGATGCCGGGACGACATCACGACGCCTTCGGGGTTGAAGCCGCTCTGGTGCTCGGTGAACTTGATCCGGGCGCCGAAGTGGAGCGCGCCGTTCCCCTGCACCACGGCCTTGCCACGGAGGAAGCTCATCGCCATCCGGTTGAGCTCGGCCACCGCGATCGCCTTCGCCCCCTCCTGCGTGCTCACCTCGACGTCCGAGATGTACGACGCCTCACCCTGCCAGATCGGCGAGTCATCGACGCTCGGCGTGCCCCCGCCGACCAGTTCGATGTCGTCCTTGGTGGCGGAGCCCTCGATCCGCTGCTTCTTCGTGCGATCCCACCCGTACACCGTCAGCTTCTTCGGCAGGGCCCGCGGGCTGTAGGTGTAGTCGAGCGACATCAGGTCGTCGCGCTTGACCTCGACCGGCGGATCCGACATCTGCGGCTTGCAGACGTCGATCTTGCCCTCGTTCGCCCGGACGATGTATCCGTTGCGCGCGGCCAACCGACGGACGATCGCCAGCGCGGACTCGTTCCGCTGGAACTGGTACTTCCGCTTCTCGGTGGTCGCGTCGACCTGTCCGACCTCGGCGCCGGCCGCCTGGATGACCTTCGACACCACGTCGGAGTCGGTCATGTCGTCGAAGTTGGCGTCCACCTGACGGGACGCCGCGAGCTTCGACAGCGGATCCATCGCGATGATCGTCAGCGTGTCCCGACCGTGCTGAAACCCGTGCCGCAGCCCGGTCACCACCCCGACGAACACCTTGTAGTCGGAGTTCCCGAGCGAGACCGACACCTCGTCGCCCATCTGGATCCCGGACCAGTCCATCCCGAGCCCGCTCGCGAAGGTCAGCTCCGAGATCCCGATCATGTCGGAGTGATCTTCGACCGACAGCGACTCGAGGCCCTTCGGGTCCGCCTGCGTCACCGTGATGCCGGCGACGACGACCGTGTACTGGGCGGTCTTGTTCTGGGTCTTCATCACGTTGTTGCCGGACATCGTCGCCTCGAGCCCGAGAGGTTCACCGGGAGATCACCGCGGACGGAGCGCTACTCCGAGTCGTCTTTGCCGGTCTTGCTGGCCTTCTTGCCGGCGTCGATCAGCTCGGCCACCGACATCCCGGACGCCCCGGCGACCGGCGCCGCGCCGACCGCCGGACCACCCGTGCCCGCCGCGCCGCCCGTGCCCGCCGTCCCGCCGACCGCGGCCTGGGAGGCGTCGATCGACCGATCGGACAACGGAGCCGCCTGGACCGAGGGACCCGCGGTGACGCCACCGGACGCCCCGTGGGTGGTCGCGCTGGTCGGCGACCCGACACCGCTCGCCCCGCCCGGAGCGCCCGCGGTCATACCGGACGACGACGACGATCCCGCGCCACCTGCGCCACCGCCTCCGGTACCTCCGGAGCCGACCGCCGCGTCCGACGC
>JBEBJW010001689.1:0-1658 GCA_040079715.1 Myxococcota bacterium
CCCCGGAGGTGGCCGTGATCGACGCCCTGGCGCTCCCCCCGTTCGCGCGTTCCAGACCCGGACCCGTCCGGTCCGGGTCGGCCTCGTGGTCCCGAGCTCGAACACCACGATGGAGACCGAGATCCCCGAGATGCTCGCGCGGATCGCCGGTCCGCTCGGGGTCCGGTTCACGTTCCACGCGGCGCGGATGCCGATGCGGACGGTGAACCTGGCCGAGCTGACCGCGATGGACGGGATGGCCGACGCCTGCGCGCGGTCGCTCGGGGACGCGCAGGTCGACGCGGTCGCCTACGCGTGCCTGGTCGCGGTGCTGTGCCAGGGCCCGTCGTACGCGGCGGCGCTGACCGGGCGGCTCCGGGCGGCGGCGGCCGAGGCGGGGGGCGAGCCGGTGGTGGTCACCAGCGCGACGGCGCTGATCGACGGGATCCACGCCCTCGGGGCGAAGCGGGTCGCGCTGATCGCGCCGTACCTCCGGCCGCTGACCGACACCGTGGTCGGCAAGCTCGAGGCCGCCGGGATCACCGTGGTCGACGCCCTGTCGCTCGAGATCGCGTCGAACGTCGCGGTCGGGGCGCGGGATCCGCTGGCCCTGGTCGAGCTCGTGTCGCGGCTGAACCTGCACCGGGTGGACGCGATCGTGCTGTCGGCCTGCGTCCAGATGCCGTCGCTGGCGGCGATCCCGATCGTCGAGGCGATGACCGGGCTGCCGGTGCTGTCCGCCGCCACCGCGACCACCCGCGCCCTGCTCGACGGCCTCGGCCTCGCGGCGAGTGTCCCCGACGCCGGCGCGCTGCTCCGGAGGGCCGCGTGAACCTCGTCGACATCCACACGCCCGGTCTGGCCGGCCAGGTGATCGACGCGCTGCGGCACGACGTGGTCGTGCTCCAGCTCCCGCCGGTGTACACGCTGATCGCCGCCCCGACCTCGCTCGGGGTGACCCTGCTGAACCGGGCGAAGGCGCGCCAGTCCGGCAAGAACTACGGCACCGCGATCGGGTCGATCGACCGGTTCTGGCGGTGCGTGACGCCGGGCTCGACCCCGCCGGGGCTCGGGGTGGCCGCGATCGGCGGCCTGACCGGGGCGTTCGTCCGGTGCCGGTTCGCGCCCCACGGCACGTCGACCCCGACGGTCCGCGGCGGCACCCACCAGGGCCTGCTGCTCGGGGAGCCGTGGCGCGGGCTGTTCCGGGCGGTCGAGGACGCGTGGGCCGACCGGGCCGAGCCGGACCTGTTCGGCGGCCACGCGTACACCAGCGTGCTGTGCACGAGCTGCAACGAGAGCGGGCACCCGGACGGGTCGATCGTCGGGCGGTCGGCGGCGCTCCGGTTCGCCGACCAGCGGCGGATCGGGCTGATGGTCACCTGTGACGAGCGGGCGACCGAGCTCGGGTCGTACCCGATCTTCGCGTTCGGGCCGTCGTCGGTGACGATCGAGCGGACCGGTCCGCGGCTCGAGGCGCTGATCGACCAGCTCCCGGCCGCGCTCCGCCCGACGAACCCGGCGCGGACCCCGGCGCCCGTCCCCTGATCGCGCGACACCGCCCCGACCCGTCGCCCGAGGCGGGGAGGGCGGAACGGAGATCCGCGCCAGCTCCGCCGTCGCGGAGCGCCAGGTGGCGTCCCGTCCCCCGCGGCCACGGCGGCGCCGTCCACCGCTCG
>JBEBJW010001690.1:0-1657 GCA_040079715.1 Myxococcota bacterium
CTCGGGGTTCGGGCGTGAGGGCGGGCGGGCCGGCCTGTGGCCGTACCTGGAGGTCGTGTGACGCGCCTACCGGTCGACAAGACCCTGAAGATGTACGTCGGTGGCAAGTTCATCCGCTCGGAGTCGGGGCGTGTCGTGGCGATTCCAGGTGACGGTGGGCGATCGGTGAACGCGCCGCGGGCGAGCCGGAAGGACCTGCGGGACGCGGTGAAGTCCGCGCGGGGGGCCCAGCCCGGGTGGGCCGGCGCGACCGCGTACAACCGCGGCCAGATCCTGTACCGCCTGGCCGAGATCCTCGAGGAGCGCGATCTGCCCACGACCGACGCGGATCGGCTGGCGGCGATCGATCGGGCGGTCCACCACGCCGGGTGGGCGGACAAGGTGTCGGCGGTGCTGTCGAGCCTGAACCCGGTCGCGTCGACGTACGTGAACTACTCGAAGGTCCGCCCGCTCGGGGTGATCGCGGCGGCGCCGGACCCGGCGGACGGGCTGCTCGGGATGGTCGAGGCGCTGTGCGCGTCGGCGGTGATGGGCAACGGCACGGTGCTGCTGGTCGTAGCGACGCAGGCCGAGCTCGCGATCGCGCTGGCCGAGGCGATCGCGGTCAGCGATGTCCCGGGCGGCGTGATGAACGTGCTGACCGGGGTCCAGGACGAGATGCTGTCCGACGTGGCCAAGCACGACGACCTGGACGGCCTGTACCTCGCCGGCAAGGCCGGGTCCTCGATCCGGGCCCCGCTGGACGTCGAGGGGGCGCGGGTGATGCGGCGGCTGCTCGCGGTCCCGACCGGCCAGGTGCCGGCGAGCCCGATCGAGCTCGCCAAGCTGTCCGAGGTCCAGACGGTGTGGATGAGCGCGTACGAACCCCGCGGCGGCGCCGCCGGGTACTGACCGGGCGCCGGTTCTACCCGTCGACCCGCATGAGCTGTACGTCGGCCCGGGACCAGCCGGTGCGCTGAACCAGCGACAGCCCGGCAGGGTTCACCCGGGCCACCTGGACCAGATCGCCGAGCGCGCGCATCCGGTAGGTCGCCCCGAGCGCGTCCTCGTCGACCCGCACCCGTGCGTCGTCGCCGTACCCCTGGTCGCGCTGCCACGGCCACCGCGGCCGGGCGGACCACCCGCCGAGCACCCGGCCGTCGCGACCGTTCGGCTCCGGGACGAACCGCTCGAGGCCCACGAACAGCGTCAGGCCCCACTTCGAGACCCGGGTGGTGTGCACCACCTCGGCAGGCTGCGCGTCGTCGACGGTGGTGTCGATCCGGAACGGTCCGATCACCCGCTGGACCGCCGCCATCCACCGGACCTGCGACCGCTCGACCCACGACAGGTCGCTCGCGCCGAGCGCCGCAGGATCGGTCAGCGCGAACGCGAAGGTGCCCGTCCACCGGCCGCGCATCGACCGATAGTACGCGCGGAACGGACGGGGCTCGGCGTCGGGGGCGTGGGCCATGCGCTCACGTACCCCGTGGTACGGTCGGGAGATGGGGATGGGCATCGCCGAGACCGTGGTCGTGCTCGCGATCGTCGCGTTCACCGCGTTCACCACGGTGGTCGTGCCGATCGTGGCGACCGCAGTGCTGTTCGCAGCGATCGCGATCCCGATCGTGGTGGTCGCCGGCCGGATCGGCAAGTCGAACGGAGGGTTCGCGATCGT
>JBEBJW010001691.1:0-1654 GCA_040079715.1 Myxococcota bacterium
CGGCGACGACGCGATGGCGGGCGGGGCCGACAACGACAAGCTGTGCGACGCGAGCGGCTACGGGACCTGCGCCACGAACGAGGGCAACTTCATGGACGGTGGCGCCGGCGACGACAAGCTGTGGTACAACGAGTCCGAGAACCCCAACGTCCCCTGTCCCGACATCGTGCTCGATCAGACCAGCACCGCCGGATCCGGCACCGATCAGTGCGGCGACGAGAACGACTACGTCCAGGGGGATCTGCCGGGGGAGTGCGATACCTACCTCACGATCGAGCCGACGCTGTGCGAAGGAGCGTACTGATGCTCGTCGTCCTGGGGGCCTGCGCCCGGGTCTCGACTGACCGGGACGGAAGCGGTGCGGACGGTGCCCCGCGCCCCGAAGTGCACGCATCCGGTGACACCTCCGCGACCGGGGACACCGGGCCCCGACCGCTCGCCTGGACCGCGATCGACGCTGGCTATCTCTCGAGCTGTGGCCTCCTCACGGACGGGCGCCTGGTGTGCTGGGGTGACGACGACGAGGTCGCCGCCGCGCCCGCGGGTCCGGTGGCCCAGGTCTCGGTCGGGTTGTGGGGCGGCTGCTGGCTCGACCCCGCCGGCGTCGCGTCGTGCTGGTGCGCGAACCCCACGTTGTCCACCCACGCCCCGTGCGACGAGGCTCCGGAGGTGGGCGGGCTCGTACGGGTCGAGCACGCGGTGGCGTTCGCTTGCGCCGAGCGCGCCGACGCCACCCTGGCTTGCTGGGGGCGCCGACCCGGCCCCGCACCCGACGTCCCGGTGCTCGACTGGTCGATCGAGGAGAACCTCGGCTGCGCCGTGGTCGCACCCGGAGACGTGGTGTGCTGGGGCCAAACCTCGGTGTGGGCCCTCGCCGACCCCGACCCCGCGCTCGCGCCGCCCGCCGGGCTCGTGTACACCCAGGTCGCGGTCGGGCGGGACCACGCCTGCGCCCTCGACCAGGACGGCGAGATCCACTGCTGGGGGAGCACCGCGGTCCAGACCGCGTTCCCGCAGGCGCCACCCGGCCCGTTCGTCGAGGTGCTCGCCTACAACCAGGTCGCGTGCGGGATCCGCCCCGACCGAACCGCGGTCTGCTGGTACGACTTCCCGCAGCTGTGGGACGTGGACGACGTGCCGCCGGAAGCGGACGGCGGCCCTTCGTGGGAGCCGCCGCCCGGGGAGCGGTGGGCGTCAATCGGCCTCGGCGAGTGGGACGCGTGCGGGCTCACCGTGGAGGGGGAGGCCCGGTGCTGGATGCCACAAGGCGACAGCGCCGGCGAGGTGCTCGAGCTCCCGTCCCTCGACGATCTGTGACGAGCTGTGGGACGTCGACGACCTGACACCCGAGACGGACGTCGAGCCGGAACACTTCGCCGCCACCGGCCTCCGACCCCGGGCGTCGCGTCGCGCACTCCCCGCAGGCGTGTCGGGTAGACGCCGGACGAACGGGGCGATCAGGATCGCTGTGGCCGGTCGGGCGTGGCGCCTGTTCGCGATCTGGACGGTGGCTCGCCGGGTCGACCGGTGCGGTCTGCATGGCTCGCGCGACCGCCGCGCCTCGCCGAACACGAAGGATCTCGGTCGGCAAGGCCGTGGATCCGCATCGGAAGCGCGCGTGCGCCGTCGTGGTTGCATGAGCTCCGGCGACCCG
>JBEBJW010001692.1:0-1653 GCA_040079715.1 Myxococcota bacterium
TCGGTCCGCGGCTCCCCGGAGAAGGTGTTCGACGCGCTCGCGCTGCCGCGGATCACCGCGATGGTCCGGCTGGTGTACGCGGCGATGCTCGCGAGCCTCGACCGGGACGGGCGGGAGGCGGCGGAGGGGGTCCTCCCGGAGGACGTCGACCTGTACGACATCCCGCGCCACATGCGGGCGGTGCTGTCGCCGCTGATCGGGTGGGCGGGCCGGTCGTCGACCCACAAGTACCTCGCGCGGGAGCTGGACCGGCCGGTCGAGGAGATCACGGTGGTGCTCGAGCAGATCCGCGAGGCGTGGATCGAGCACGCGGGCACGAGCTGGTACGGCCCGCCGGGGACGAAGACCCCGAGCATCCAGACGCTGGTGTTGGAGCACGTGATCACGCTCCACCAGTCGCTCCGCCGGCTGCTGGGCCGGGAGTCGGACCCGCGGGCCGACCACGGCGACCTGATGCTGCTGTTCACCGCGCACTACCTCCGGGAGGCGCGGCTCGAGCGGCTGTGGGTCAAGTCGCTGTCGGACTGCGCCGGCGACGGCAAGATCCCGCCGCCGGAGGACATCGCCGGCAGCTGGTTCTGGCGGGCGTGGACCCGGCTGCTCGACGAGATCGACACCGACGGCGGAGCGCAGACCGGGCAGTAGGGCTCATCGACCCAGCGCGCCATGGCTCCGGAGCAGCGGCACGCTCGACCAGTGGTGGATCAGCCGGAGGCGATGATCCGGAAGATGCGGCACGTCGGCGGTCGCCGAGTCCCAGGCGTGCCGACACCGCTCGATCGACGCCGTGAGTTCGGCCTCCGCAGTCTCGAGGGGACAGCCAGCCTCGACGGCCATTCGGACGACCGCGGATCGAGCGATGGCGGCAAAGTTGCGTATGCCGAACAGCGGACAGGCGAGTGTCGAATCGTGCCACGCGACGGTGCTCACCTGATCGTAGAGCGGCGACCAGGTGGGTCGGCGCCGGTCGGGGTAGACGAGCGACCAGTTCTTCAGGTGGGCGTCCCCGTTCCCGCTGGCGACCACGAACACGAATCGACGCAGGTACTCGACCACACCGTCCGTTCCGAGGAGCCTCGCGGCATACCGCGCCATCCCCTCCGCGGAAGCCAGCCCGCGTCGTCGCTTCTCGCTCGCGTCGTCGAAGGTGCTGCCCCCTGTGTCGCGCGGATACTTCTGCTCGGGATCCAACCACTGGGCCTGGGCGAGGTCCTCTTGATGAATCTTGCCGCCGACGCCGCGATCGAACCGTCGGACCAACAGGCAAGGTGCTCCGGTCATCCCGTCCAGACCGTCCACGGCTGGGACGTCGCTTCGCACGACACACTCCGCCACGGAGAACCCGGCGTGGCGCGCCCAGTTCATGGTGGCGGCCTCGTTCTGGGCAAGTCCGCGATAGCGGTCGCCGGTCGGCACCTTCAGGAACCAGTCGGACAACTCCCCCGGCAACGACAGGGTGAGACGGTCCTGTCGATCCAGGCTCATCGGGAGCTTCAGCTGGACGCCTGCCAGCGAGAACGCAGGGGTCGGTTTCGGCGGTTGATGAACAACGGAGCGCGCGGGGTGGCGAACGGGGTCGACCCGACGCACGCTCACCGCCCCAGGCAGGTCTTCCCCCGCCACCCCCAGCAGTTCGAGCACGCCCGTCCCCAA
>JBEBJW010001693.1:0-1653 GCA_040079715.1 Myxococcota bacterium
ATCTGGACCCCGAGACCACCAAGTCCGGCGCGCGCGAACAGGCCCTGCTCGACGTGTACCGGTACCAGGTCGGCGCGTCGAGCACGATCGCCACCGTGCTCCGGACCGATCCGAGCACCGACGTGAAGAGCGTGGCGATCGACGTGTTCCGCCTCCGGTGGAAGGCCGGGACCGACCCGTCCGGCGCGCAGAGCGGCACCTCGTGGTGCGCGAAGAGCGCGTCCACCGGCGCGTTGAAGTCGAAGTGCCTCAAGCTGCTCGGCGATCTCGGCGACGCCAAGGCCGGGGCGGTGATCGGGTCGCAGATCGGATCGGACGACAAGGAGGTCCGCGACGGCGCCGGCTCGGCGTGCAAGAAGTGGATGGACCGGTTCCCGAACGGCAACTGCGCGTAGCCCGCCGATGATCACCGGCGGTTGTCTGTGCGGCGCGGTGCGGTTCCGGTCGTCGGGGCCGACGCTGTTCGCGTCGCACTGCCACTGTGACACCTGCCGACGGGCCCACGCGGCGGCGTTCGTGACCTGGACCGCGGTCCCGGTCGGCGCGCTGACCGTCGACGGAGAGGCCGCCCTCCGCCGGTTCCGGTCGAGCCCGGCGGTCGAGCGGTCGTTCTGCGGGACCTGCGGGACGCCGCTGTTCTACCGCGGAGACGACGCCCCGGACCGGGTGTACCTGCCGGTCGCGACGGTGGACGCCCTCGATCGCCCGGTGTCGGACCACGTGTCGTACGAGGAGCACGCCGGTTGGCTCGAGGGGGTCGAGCGCCTGCCGTGCCACGAGGGGAAGTCGGATCGCCGCCTGCCCTGGCGGTGATCACGGCAGGATCAGCACGTCTCCGCGCAGGTCGGGGGTCAACAGCGCCCGGACGGTGAGGATCGCGTCGTCGTCGAACCCGACGCACCCGAGGGTCCAGTCCGCCGCGCCTCCGCCGCCGTGGAGCAGGATCTGACCGCCGAGGCGGGTCGACTCCGGCGGCGCCACGTCGGCGGTCGCAGCGGCGAGGATCGCGTCGTGCTGGGCCTGATCGATCAGCGACGCCGCCAGGCCTCGGACCGCGTCGGCGGGGGCCGGGTAGTGGACGGTCAGCGCGTGCGGGAACGCCGACCACGGGCGGTCCGACAGCCGATACCACCCCTCGGGCGTCCGGTGATCCCCCTGACGTCGCTTGTGGCCCGCCACGTACGGCGCCGCCAACGCGACGTGCCAACACGCCGGCGCCCCCGCGGCGTCGGTCGCGAGCCGCCCGCCGACGAACACCATCCCGAGCCGGAGCTCCTTCTCGATCACCACCGCGGTCCCGGCGGCGAGGCGTGGATCGTCCTGGGCGAACAGCGGCGAGGCCGGCAGCGCGGCCGGGGTGGCGGGGCAGGTCTCGGCCGCAGCGGCCAGCGGGGCGAGCAGGACGGACACGAGCATCGAGCCTCCACGGACCCTGGGGCGGACCCACCAGGTCCGACCGCGGTCCCCGCCGGCGGTTCCGCCGATGGCGGGAGCTGTACCACGCGTGGCGCGTCCGGACCTCGTGCGGGGCCGGTCGGCGCGGTCGAATGCGCCAGTGGAGGCGAGATGCGAATCGGATGGCTGGCGATGGTGGTGACCGGGTGCGTGGTGAACGCCGCACCGGGCGGCGCGCTCGGGGACGGGGTCGGGGAC
>JBEBJW010001694.1:0-1652 GCA_040079715.1 Myxococcota bacterium
CGATCGGGACGGTCCGGACGGCGCGTGGCCGCGGCTCCGCCTGGTGAGCGCGTGGGCGGACGCGGGGGCGGCGATGGACCTGCCGGCGCTCCGGGCGCGGTTCCCGCGGGCCCGGTTCCAGCCGAAGGGCCTGCTCGCGACCGAGGGGATCGTCAGCGTGCCGATCGGTGACCACCACCCGCTGGCGGTCACCTCCCATTGGCTCGAGCTCGAGCGCGACGACGGCGCGGTGGTGCCGCTGTGGTCGGCCGAGCCCGGCGACGAGGGCTGCGTGGTGCTGACCACCGGGCACGGCCTGTGGCGGTACCGGCTGCGCGACCGGATCCGGGTGACCGGCCGGCTCCACGCCACCCCGACGATCCGGTTCCTCGGGCGCCAGGACCGGACGAGCGACCTGCGCGGCGAGAAGCTGTCCGAGCCGTTCGTCGCCGCCGTCCTCGACCGCCTCGGGTCCACCGGGTTCGCGCTGTTGGCACCGGAGGGCGCCGGGTACGTCCTGTACGCCGAGCACCCGGTCGATCCCGGGGCCCTCGACCGGGCGCTGTCGGACAACCCCCACTACCGGTGGTGCGTGTCGGTCGGGCAGCTCGCCCCGGTCCGGGTGGTCCGGGTCGGGCCCGAGGCCGGCGGGCGGTACCTCCGGGCAGTGGCGGCCGGCGGGCGGAGGCTCGGCGACGTGAAGGCGACCCGGCTCGAGCCGACCGGGGGCTGGTCCGAGGTCCTGGTGGCGCCTGGATCCGCGCCGGACCTGTGACTCCACGCTGGTCCGGGCCTCCGACCCACCTTCCGGCAACGTACGGTCGGCGCTGTGGCGGTGAGCCTCCGCGGCCTCCACCAGAACGAGGATGGTAGCGTGGGCGGCTCTGGGGGTTCGCGTGGATTGGAGCCGCACGTTGTTGTCGAGCGGAGGCACGCTGCTGGACCTGCTCGAGCACGACACCGTGGATCCGGAGACGGCGACCGCGACCCTCGACGCGCTGTCGACCGAAGCGGCCGGGTGGCCCCCCACGGACGACCTCGAGCGCCTCGGGGCCGCGTTCGACGCGCTGAACCGGCGCGGGATCCACGCCGTCGGTCCGGCGGGGTTCACCACCCAGGAGGCCTGCGCGATCGCGATCGACCGGATCGTCACCCTCGAGGACGGCGGCGCCGAACCGCTGCTCGGGTACGCGGTGTTCCACCGACAGGACGTTTGGCACGCGGTCGAAGGCCACGGACTGAGGATCGGCTACGCGTCGGTGATCGACGACGCGCGCGCCGTCGAGGTCGGAGCCGCGGTCGCGGACGCGTGCCGTCGCGCCGGGTTCGAGGTGCGATGGAGCGGCCACGCCAACGAGCGGATCCACCTGCCGACGCTCACCTGGCGGGTTCCGCCGCGACGGCTCACCGACGCCGATCTGCGCGCTTTCCCCGCTCGACCGCTCGGGGCTGGTTTCCTGGACGCGTGGACCACCGAGCTGCGGATCTGCGTGCCCGACGACCCGGAGGCCCTCGCCGCCGACCGGGCGGTCCACGCGCTCGACGGGATCGCGGACCTGTGCCCCGCGTTGCTCGCGCGGATCGTCGGCGAGACGCGCGCGATCGTCGCCGCGGAGCGCGAAGCCGAGCGCGGGTGGACCGGCGCGACGGACTCCGATCGCCTGAGCTCGGCG
>JBEBJW010001695.1:0-1651 GCA_040079715.1 Myxococcota bacterium
GATGTGTATAAGAGACAGCCGGGGACCCGACGACGCGCCCGGCCGACGGTGGGACCGACGACGCGGCGACCGACGGCGCCGGGACCGACGGTCCGCCCACGGACACCGGCCCGACCGGGACCACCGGGACCACCGCCGACACCGGCCCCACCGGCGGATCGACCGGCGACACCGGGGCGACCACGACCTGCGCCGCGGCGTTCCCGGGCGACCCGCGCTGCGCCGGGACGATGTTCTACGGCGCGTCGACCGAGGGCGGCGACCCGACCACCCTCGAGGCGGACCTCGGCCAGCCGCTGGTCCTGTTCCGGTCGTACTTCGACGGCGACGACCCGGCGTCGAAGTTCGTCGATCGGGCCGGCGACGACCTCGCGAACGGCAGGCTCCCGTTGATGTCGACCAAGCTGCCGGGGCCGTGGCTCGACGTGGCGAACGGGGTGTACGACGACTGGCTGATCGAGCGGATCGACGGGCTGGCGGCGCTCCCCGGCCCGGTCTGGCTGTGCCTGCACCACGAGCCGACCCACGACGGCCTGCCCGAGGACTGGATCGCGATGCAGCAGCACGCCCGGGTCCTGATCGACGCCCGGTCGACGAACATCGCGTTGGTCGGGATCCTGAACGGGTGGGACTTCCTCGAGCCGGACCCGCACCCCGAGGTGTGGAACCACCCGGTCGGCACGGGGGTCCACGTGATGGGGTTCGACTCGTACAACGGGTGGAGCGAGGCGAACGGCGTCCCGTGGCGGTCCCCGGAGTCGACGTTCTCGCCCGGGGTGACGATCGCCGGCTGGGGCTACCCGACGGTGGTGGGCGAGCACGGCGTGCGGACCGACCCGACCGCCCCCGGCGCCGCCGCCGACTGGATGCGCGCCGCGTACGACTTCGCGCTCACCAACGGGTTCGCCGGGGTGTCGTACTTCGACTCCGGCCAGAACTCGCCCGACGGGACCTGGGCCCTCGACGCGGAGCGGCTGCCGGCGTTCGCCGAGCTCGCGGCCCGCCCGGAGACCGCCCACCTGTGATCCCGGGCTGACCCGGTCTTCCCGGGCTACCCGGGGCTACTCGGTCTACTCGGACGGCGGCTCGAGCTCCTGCATCAGGCCGCCGGCCCGCCAGTTGGTCCGGGTCTTGACCGCGTCGGAGGTGCCCTCGGGCATCAGCGCGAGCCCGACCGCCCCGGTCACGGCGCCGGCGTCGTCCTCCATCTGCGACACGCCCATCCAGACGTTCGCGTCCGGGTAGGTCGACGCGGTCAGGGTCTGCGGGATCGTCCGGACCTGGTCCTGCCAGCCCTCGGCGGGGTTCGCCGTGGTCAGGGTCGCGACGCACGGGTACTCCGAGCAGTCGATCGCGTGGACCTCGAGCCCCGGCACCTTCGCGACCTCGGCCTTCAGGTTCGCCTCGAACGCCTCCGGCGCGAACCCCGGCGGGGGCTCGGCCGGCCAGGCGGACGGCTCGCCCTGCTGCGCCGCGACCTGGCCCTTCGCGACCGCGCCGGTGAACCGCGCCTCGGCGAGCTGGGCCCGCAGGTCCTCGTTCTCCTGCTCGAGCGCCGCGAGCTGGTCGGCGACCGGCGCCGACCGGTCGATCGGGCGGCGGGGCGGGGCGGCCGCGGTGACCGACCCGGCGAACCGGCCGATGTCGCCCG
>JBEBJW010001696.1:0-1648 GCA_040079715.1 Myxococcota bacterium
GTGCCGAGGCGCGACGCCATCTTGCCGGGGTGCGGCGAGAACACCACGTCGCCCGCCAACAACGCGACGATCTCCGACCGGACCCGCTGGTCCTGGCGCTCGGCGAACATCACCTTCAGGAACGACCGGTCGTAGAACGCGAGCGCGACCGACTCGAACGCCTTGGACGCCGCGACGATCGACGTCTGCCAGTCCTCGAACGACTTCTCGCCGAGGATCGCGTCGGCGAGGCCGGCGGCGCACTCGAGCCCGAGCAGGACCCCGGACGAGAACACGGGGTCGATGAACACGGCCGCGTCGCCGCACATCGCCCAGCCGTCGCCGAAGAACGACTCGGACACCGCGCTGAAGTCCTGCAGGCCGCGCATCTCGCTCACCGGGACCGCGCCCTCGAGCCGGGCCCTCGCCGAGGCACACCGGGCCAGCGCGCCCTCCCAGTCTCCCTTGATCCCGCTGTCCTTCGTGGTGACCGACCCCACGCTGGTCACGCCGTCCGCGAACGGGATGAACCAGAACCAGCCGCCGTCGAAGCACGCGATCACGATGTCGCCGAGCTTCTCCGGCTCGAACCGCTTCACGTCCCGGAACCACATCGTGCGCGCCGCGTTCCGGAGCTGCGAGTGGAACCGCCGCATCCCGAGCTGCTTCGCGAGCACGCCCTCGCGGCCGAGCGCGTCGATCACGCGGTTCGCCCGGACGATCCCACGGTCCGTCACCACGTTCGGGGGCGCGAACGACTTCACCGTGGCGACCTCGAGCCGCGCGCCGGCGTCGAGCGCCGCCTGGCGGACCCGGCGGTCGAACTCGGCCCGGGGCACCTGGTGCGCCGCGGTCCAGGTGGGGCGCGCCGCCTCCGAGAAGTCGATCCGCATCGTCTGCAGGTCGGCGTCGATCGTCGGCATCCAGGTGAACACGGCGCCTTCCTTGCGGAGGAACCCGTCCATCGACACGCCGATCTTCTCGAGGACCCGGTTGCCGAACGGCAGCAGCGACTCGCCGACCGAGAACCCGGGGGTCGGCTGGCGATCGATCAGCACCACGTCTCGCCCGGCCTTCGCGAGCAGCGCGGCGAGGGCCGAGCCGGTGGGCCCGGCGCCGCAGATCGCGACGTCACACGACGTGAGCTCGGTG
Organism: Myxococcota bacterium; assembly: GCA_040079715.1. Taxonomy (GTDB): domain Bacteria; phylum Myxococcota_A; class UBA796; order UBA796; genus JACKER01. Next base: position 1,132 of record JBEBJW010001696.1, read on the forward strand.
GTCATCCCGCCTCCGCAGCGCCGATCAGGGGCGCGATGTAGGCCGCGAGCGAGTCGACCGAGTACAGGATCTCGCGGGTCTTGCTGTCGTCCGACAGGTGGATCCCGAACGACCGCTCGACCTCGAGCACCAGCTCGAGCGCGTCGACGGAGTCGAGGTTCAGCGGATCGCTGCCGAACAACGGTGCGTCGTCTCGGATCTGTGACGGATCGACGTGCTCGAGGTGGAGCGACTCGACGATCAGCTTCTTCAGGCGCGTTTTCAGCTCGTTCACGGGGTGCGGCCTATCCGGTGCGGTGGACGGTTGCCAGGAGTCCGCGTCAGAAGTCGGCGCGGATCCCGAGAAACGGACGAGCGGGCAAGTGCGACAGCATCGAGTCGTCGAGCTGTCCGTCGGTCACGGTGGCGATCGGGGTGAAGTCGGACTTGAAGTTCGGCGCGTTCAGCACCTCGGCGTAGATCGTCAGCAGGTTGCGCTGGTACGCCTTGCGCCACTCGGCGCGCAGCGCCAGGTCGT
>JBEBJW010001697.1:0-1648 GCA_040079715.1 Myxococcota bacterium
CCGTCGCCGCGGGCCAGCCCGAGGTCGAGCACCGTCGGACGGCCGCGGGGGTCCACCAGCACGTTCGGCGGCTTCAGGTCGCGGTGGACCACGCCCGCCTGGTGGATCCGATCGAGGATGTCGAGCAGCGCGAGCCCGACCGCCGAGACCGCGTCCGGATCGGTCCCCGGGCCGGGGCCGGGGTCATCGCCGACACTGTGGCCAGCGCCGTGGCCGGGAAACGGCTCCCCGTCGACCCACGACATCACGAGGACGTGGCCGTCGCCCCACGGCCCCTCGTCCAGCAGCCGGACCACGCCGGGCAGCCGCAGCGCGAGGAGCGCGGTGATCTCCCGCCGGATCGGGGTGGTCGGACCGACCTGTTTGACCGCCACGGGGAGGCCCGTCGCCCGGTCGATCGCGTGGTACACTCGGCCGTACGCGCCGGATCCCACCAGCGGGCCGAGCTCGTACCGATCGAACACCGCACCGTTGCTCACGCGGGCTCCGTACCCCGAGGACGGCCTCGGTGCCGTGCGTGCAACCCGTTCTGGCTCAGGGTGGGGCCCCCACGAAGGGGTCAGGTGGCGGTGTCGACCGGCTCGTCGGGCTCGACCGTGTAGGGGCACGCGAGGTCGCGGACCACCGAGATCGTCAGGTGGTAGCAGTCGGGCTGGTCTCGGTCGCGGACCGCCTTGACGACGTAGTCGTCGCCCTCGTACTCGACCTGGAACCGGTCGTTGCCGACCCCGAGCCAGTCGCCGGCGAGCAGGTTGTCGTGCAGATCCGGCGTCGGTCCGGCGATCACGTCGTACCAGAGCTCGCCGATCTCGAGCCGCGGGTCCGACTGCTCGAGGTAGATGTTGAAATCTGCGTCGGTCAGGTGCCACCACTGGTTGGTGACCTCGCTGATCGCCAACGTCTGACCGCCGCACCCGGACCCGACCGCGCCGGTGACCATCGCGAGGATGGCACCGCTGACCAGCGTTTTCATCGTGTCACCCCGATCCCTCCGTATCGCTTTCTGCGGACGGAGTGGCGGGGAGTCACCGGAATGTCACCGCGGGTGGAGCGAGGCGCCGAGCGCGTCGAGCTCGTCGCGGATCGCGCCGGCGCGGATCGCCACCCGCGCCCGAACCTCGGCGAACCGGGCGGTGTGGCGGATCGGAGCGAGCACCGGGCACCGGTCGAGCCACGCGAGGTCCGCCATCCCGTCGCCGACCGCCGCCTCGACGTGGGCCAGCGCCTGGTCGACGAACCCGGCGAACAGCCGGGCCTCGGCCGCGAGCTCGGCCATCAACACCCGGAACCGCGGGTTGAACCGGGTGACCAACGGGCGCTCCAGCAGGGCCCACCCGCCGTCTCCGATCGGGCGTCGCTCGCGGAGCGCGACGAACACCCCGACCCGTTCCTCCCAGGTCGAGGTGGCGTCGAAGCGCACCACCGGCCGATCCGGGAACCACAGCGCGAACCGGCACCGCTCGAGCGCGTACACCCAGTGGGGCGACGGGACATCCGGCGGGAGCGCGCCGAGGGCGCGGTCGATCGCCTCGGGTCGGCCGACGAGCGCGTACGCGCGGGCGAGCTCGGTCCGGATCGTGATCACCGCCGGATCGAGCGCCGACGCCTCCTCGAGCGCAGCGATCCCGCCGGCGAGATCGTCCGCCTG
>JBEBJW010001698.1:0-1646 GCA_040079715.1 Myxococcota bacterium
CCGCCACCCGCCCGCTGCCCGCGTCGGGGAGGGTCAACCCGAGGTCGTCGAGATCGTACCCGAGCTCGTTCCGGACCACCCACCGGTCGCTGTCCGATCGAACGTCGAGCCGCCCGGGCGCGGGGGCGGTCCAATCGCTCCGCACGTACGCGAGGGTCCAGGTCTCGGCGCCGTACGTCAGCGAGCCGGGCCCGTCGCCGGCGCGGACCCGGGTGTCGTTCTGGAACCCGGGGACGAGCAAGGGGGAGACCACCGACTGTTCGAACCCGCCGGTGATCGTCAGCGACGTCTTCCGGGTCGAGAACACCCCGAGCCAGGTCTGCCCCCGGGCGAGCCCCGTGTCCGGCAGCAGGTCCATCAGCTCCACCCGGACCACCATCGCCTGGCTGCCTTTGGTGTACGACGTCATCGCGAGGCTGGCGCCGCTGAACACCACGATCAGGACCGGGAACGTCACCCAGGTCCACGGTTGGCGTCCGATCAGGCGCAGCACGGCGTAGTCGAGCGGGCCGATCGACACCAGGTACACCACCGCGAACGCGACCAGCCACGTCATCGGGAGCGGGGCGACTCCGGGGATGTCCGACAGTCGCTCGCGGATCTTCGACTCCCACCCGTGCTCCGCGTCCGACTCCCACGACTGGTAGTCCGCCCACGGTTCGACCGCGTCGAGGTTCAGGATTCGGTGCAGCGCGGCCGGGTTCGGCTCGGTCGCGAGCAGATCGCCGGCCGCGCCGTCCTCCGGAGGCAACGTCAACAGGCGGCGCCATGCGCCCTCGTCGCCGCGGAGGGCGAGCGCTCCGTCCGGGTCCACCAGCAGCACATGGACCGACCCGAGGCCGTACGGGGCGGTGACCCACAGCGGAGCCCCATCGATCGCCGCGGCGCGGACCACCCCCGACCGGACCGTCGCGGCGGCGATCGGCACCGGGCCTGGCGGGGGCGCGTGGCCGAGGATCGCGGACAACGGACCGACGTCGTCGTCCTGCTGGCCGATCGGGGTCACCGGGAGCGCGGCCGCCAACGGCGACTCCGCGAGCTGGCGCCAGGTGTCGGTGACCGTCACCAGCAGGTGACCGCCGTCCGCGACCCACGCGCGCACGGCTTCGGTCTGGGCGACCGACACGGTGGACGGATCGATCTTCGGCCACACGAGCCAATCGACCGCGCCCCACCCCGCTGGCTCGAGCGGCATCGCCGCGGTCGGGACGATCCCGGTGTGGACCGCGCGGCCACCCTCGGCGTGGGGCCGGTGGACGCGGCCGGGGACGGGCTCGGCGGTCGCGGTCCGGAGGATGGCGGGCAGGCCCAGCGGATCCTCGCCGATCACCGCGATGCTCACGTCGTCGTAGGCGATCGGGCGCAGTCGGAACGGCGCGATCGCGGTTCGCGCGTCGCGGGTCACGAGCTCGAGCAGCCGGTCCGGCTCGCCGATCCCTGGCTGGAGCAGCAGGTGGAGCTCGGACCGGGCCCCCTCCGGCAGCTCCACCGCGCGGGTGAACACCACGGAGGAGGTGCCGTCCTCGCGCCGCTCGGTGAGCGACACGGTGCCGACCGTGCCGGGTCCGAGGTTGTCGATTCGGATGGCGAGGGTGGTGAACCGGCCCTCCCGCGCGATCCCGTCGACGATCGGCTTCGCGGTCATC
>JBEBJW010001699.1:0-1644 GCA_040079715.1 Myxococcota bacterium
CGGTGGGCGAATCCGGCGGTCCAGCCCTCCGGATCCGCGAGGCACGCCTCCCGGGCGCCGGGTTCGCCCACCGCGCGGGTCACCAGCGCGGTCAGCCCGGCCTCCGCCGCGGCGTGGCGCGACCGGCCGTCGAACCACACGAGGCCCGCGAGCTGCGGCAGCGCGACCGCGACGGCGACGAGGCCGATCCGGGTCCGGATCTTCACGCGACCCGCTCGCCCGCCAGGCGATACCCGACGCCCCACACCGTGTCGACCAGGCCCGGCCCGAGCTTCCGGCGGAGCCGCGACACGTGGACGTCGAGGGTCCGCTCGTTCCCGTCCCGGTCGGGATCCAACACGTTCGCGACCAGCCACCGCCGGGTGACCGCGGCCCCGGGCCGACGGGCCAGCGCGGCGAGGATCTCGTACTCGACCGGGGTGAGCGCCACCTCGACCTCGTCGACCCACACCTGGCGCAAGGCCAGATCGAGGCTCAGCGCGCCGAGCCGCACCCGGTCGCGCCGGAGCAACACCGGCCGCCGCAGGCGCGCCTTGACCCGCTCGATCAGCTCCTCCGGCCAGAACGGCTTGGTCAGGTAGTCGTCGGCGCCGAGCCGGAGGGCGCGGACCTTGTCGTCGGAGCCGTCGAGCGCGCTCAGCACCAGCACCGGCACGTCGCTGCACGCCCGGAGCTGTGCGAGCACCTCGAACCCGGACAGTTCCGGCAGCATCAGGTCCAACACCACGAGGTCGACCGGGGGCGGCAGGTCCGGGTGGATCGGGTGGCCGATGCGCCACCACACGACCTCGAGGTCGAGCGCGCGCAGGTGGGACTCGATCTGGGCGCCGAGCGCGAGATCGTCCTCGACGAGCAGCACCGCCGGCACGCGCACCTCCCGCGGATCGAGGATCCCGCACCGTCACCGTGCCCCGCGACTCCTTGCGGAGACCTGAACGCTGGACCCGGATGGGGACGGGGACCGATAACTCCGGAGCGGGAGGTTCGGATGCGCAGCCTGGCGAACGGCGGACTGGTGGTGGGGTGGCTCGCGCTCGGCGCCTGCCGCGACGACGGAGCGGCCGACGACGCCGCGACCGCGGACGCCGACACGGACACCGACACCGACGCCGACAGCGACGCGGACACCGACAGCGACACCGACAGCGACACCGACGCCGACACCGACAGCGACGCCGACACCGACGCCGACCTGCTGTTCGACGCCGAGCACGTCCTGGTGATCCCGACCGCGGACGGACTGACCCTGCTCGCGAGCGACGGGACCGCGGTGTTCGACCGGAGCTGGACCGAGCTGGTCGGCGACTGCAGCGCGTGCGGCGGGGAGGGGGCGACCGCCGACGCCGACGGCCTGTTGGTGGCGTTCACCACCGGCGGAGGCCTGCCCGGCGGCAACATCGGCGGGATCGCCCGGCTCGACGCCGCCGCGGCCCTCGACTTCCGGGTCGACGGGCTGACGTTCCCCCACGACGCGGTGCGCGACCCGGCGGACCAGACGCTGATCGTGTCCGAGGCGACCGGTGGCCAGCTCCGGTGGATCGCCGGCGACGGATCGTCCGCCGATGAGATCCGCGCGCTCGACAACGGCGATCCGGACTGGCCGTCCGACACCCCGAACGGGATGGAGCTGGTGCCGTACGGGGG
>JBEBJW010001700.1:0-1640 GCA_040079715.1 Myxococcota bacterium
ATCGAGCACCACGCGCTCGGAGTCCCCGTCGTGGCCCGACAGCCCGCACCGGCCGTAGTCGCGGTGGTAGCCGAGCATCAGGTACACCCGCAGGTGGTCCGACCCGGGATCCGGCGTGACCCGGGCGACGATCGCCAGCACCGCGTCGGGATCGTCGACCAGCGGCTCGGACTCGTCGAACACCAGCACCGGGCGCAGCCGGTCGAGGATCCCGGCCTCCCACGCGTCCGGGAGCCCGTCGAGGTCGAGGTCGTCGCACGGGGCGCCGGGGATCGCGGCGCAGTCGCCGACCGAGCGAGGGACCGTCGACCGCACGGCCACCGCGTCGCCGTACGGTTCGGCGGTGAACGTCGCGACGAACGGGGCGGTCGACGTCGGAGCGGTGCCGGTGGACGTCGACGGCCAGGACGTAGCCCCCGTCGGGGTGGACGGGTCCGCTCCGGTGTCGGTGTCGGCGGTGTCGACGGCGACCTCGGCCGCGGTGTCGGCCGGTCCGGACCCGGCGGGAGGAGGATCGGCGGCGCACGCGAGGAACGACAGAAGCATACAGCGTGTATACACCATCCGGGCCCCGGTCGTCGCCCTGCGTCCGTCCGGTCACCGGGTGGGTGGCGGTGGCCCGGCGATCACAGCGGGTCGGCGACCTGGACCGTCGACACGATCAGCTCGTCGTACCAGGTGTACGCCTCCGGGTACGCGACCGACGGGTCCTTGCCGGTGTTGTACGGCAGGAGCCAGACCTTGCCGAACCGCTGCTCGGGGTCGTACGCGTCGCCGGCGGTCAGGTTGTACGGGCCCCAGTCGATGACCAGCTCGGACGGCTGCCCCTCGCGTGCGACCCACAGGCGGACCCGGCTGCCCTCGAACTCGTCGCCCACCCGCGGCCCGAGCGTGATCCCGACCTGGAACGTCATCCACTCGTCCGCGACGTACGCGAAGCAGTTGCCGTCGGGCGGGAAGTACGACGTGTCGCCCTGCGAGTACCGGCACCCCGGATCCGGGCGCGCGTTCTGGAGCAGGAAGTCGTACGCGCCGTTCGGCTCGAAGAACCCGTCGTACGCGCTGTGGCTGGTCGACCCGGTGCACGAGTTGTACTGGGCCGGGAACCCGTGCTGGTAGTAGCTGTAGGTCACCACCTCGAGCGCGGTGCACGACGAGGCGCACAGGCCGTTCGCGCTGTTCGACGCGGTGCACCCGGGCTCGTCGCCGGTGCCGATGATCGCCTGCTTGAATCCGCCGCCGCCCGCGTACTCGGTCGTGATGAGCGCGTCCGAGAACCGCTGGCGCCACTGGACGAAGAACGTGTCTCCGCCGTCGAACTGGACCGACAGGTCGTCGGAGAAGTTCGTCCACCACGAGCCCGAGCTGTTCGCCTCGGAGTTCGACGGGATCACGAACAGCAGCGCGCTCGCGCCGGACGCCTTCTGCGTCGGGTCGAGCGCCGGCGCGGCGGTGCCGGGGGTGGTGCCGTGGTTGTCGCCCCACTCGCCGACGAGGTCCGCCGGGTCGTCGAACCCGACGCACCGCACCACGCCGGGCGCTGCGCACCGCGCGTCGAAGTTCCCGGGCGGAGGCGGGGTGGTCCCGGTCGGCGCGGTGTCGGTCCCGGTCGGGGAGGTCGGGTCGGTCGGATCCGACGG
>JBEBJW010001701.1:0-1640 GCA_040079715.1 Myxococcota bacterium
CCGTGCAGCTCGAGCGAGCTCGGCGTCCGCCCGTCTCCGGTGAACGACAGGTTCAGGAAGTCGCCGGTGGTCTCGGTCTGCCCGAGCGCCACCTCCGCATACACCACGACCCACACTGCGCCGTACGCAGCGACCCCACCGAGCATACCCCCCCCACACCACAGGCCAAGAGCGTCACTCGGTAGGCCGGCACGCGCAACGGTCTCGGCCGAGAAACATTCCCCTCCGGCAACTCTCGGCCCGTGGGTCCGCCCCGCGACCGGATCCGCGGAAACCCGCCTCGGTGACGGCCGTCGCGCCGTGGTCAGCGCGGACCTCGCAGCGAGAAGCCTCGTTCGCAACCTGTCATGTGGCGATCGCCCGGCCCTCTCAGGCGGCCGACGGCCGGTCGATCCCGTCCGGCACCGGCAGCCCCTGCGCCCGGGCCAGCTCCACCCGGAGCTGGATCGCGGCGCCCCGCATCAGCGCCGACGCGATCGCCGGGATCGTCCGCGCCGACAGCGGCTCGAGCCCCGATCCCTTCACCCACTCGTTGAACGCCCCCATCGCCGGGCCGCACCACATCTGGAAGTCGCGCTTGCGGTCCTCGTCGCCCGTCCGGGCCCACCGGCTCGTCATCCCGAGGTACCACCGGAACACCAGCGCCATCCGGTGGTGCGGGTCCTCGTCCATCCGCTTCACCTGCCGCGGATCCCGCTCGACCCAGTACGCACGCGTGTCCGCCGCGACGTCCGCCAGCGGGCGCCGGAAGATCTGCTTCTCGATCCGCTCCCGCTCCGACGCCGGGATCGCGTCCAGATCGTCGTACGCCTTGTACAGGTCGTACAGCCGCTGGGCCCGCTGGGCGTACATCGAGCCCCGCGCGAGCACCTGGACCTTCGCGCCGATCTCGAACATGTCCGGCGCCGGACCCGACGCGACCTCCCACCAGCCGGCCTGGGTCAGCATCTCCTTCGCGAGCGGACTCGTGCCGGCCTCGATCGTCGCCTGGTTCACCGAACCGGTCAGCACGTAGTCGGCCCCGAGCGCGAACGCGGCGTGGATCGCCGACGGGGTGCCGAGCCCGCCGGCGGCGCCGATCCGGAGCGAGATCCCGCGCGCCTTGTACCCCTCCTCGGCCGCGATCCGTGACCGCAGCGCGAGCATCGACGGCACCAGCACCACCAGCGGCCGGTGGTCGGTGTGGCCGCCGGAGTCCGCCTCGGCCGTCACGTCTTCGGCGACCGGGATCCGCCGCGCGAGCTCCGCCTGGGCGGGGGTCAGCTCGCCGCGCCCGACCAGCCCCTCGAGCAGGTCCGCCGGCGGCGGGCGGAGGAACTTCTCGGCGACCTCCGGGCGGGACACCTTCGCGAACAGCCGGTTCGGGCACACCACCCGGCCGTCCGGTCCGGCGGTGATCCCGTGGGTCCGGAACCGCACGACCGCCGGGGTCAGCCCCATGTACGCGCTCGCCTCGACGACCTTCACCCCGTACTTCAGGTACAGGTCGACCGTGCGCTCCTCCACGTCCGGCTCGATCGGGTTGTGGAGCAGGTTGAACCCCCACGGACCCGCGCCGACCTCGGCCGACACCTTCGCCAGCGCGGCCTCGATCGCGTCGAGCGGCAGCCCGCCCGACCCGAAGAACGACAGCAGGCCCG
>JBEBJW010001702.1:0-1637 GCA_040079715.1 Myxococcota bacterium
CCAGGTACCCGCCCGCCCACTGGTTCCCGGCCGGGAGGGCCGCGCCGTTCAGGTTGTTGAGGCGCGCCGGCGGCGGGTCTGCACCGACCCCGGTGTTCTCGCTGAAGCACACCGAGCCCTCGTTCGAGAACGCGGTGACCTCCGAGTACCACTGGATGTCGTAGAACGACAGGTCCACGTCGAACGCGGCCGAGTTCACGTTGATCTTGCACGCGAACCGGATGTCGCTCGGGCCGAGTGCGATGTCGCGCAGCGCCGACCAGACCTTCGAGTTGCCGTTGGCCGGGGTGAGCGTGGTCAGGTCCGGGTCGTACACGCTGGTGCCGGCGTCGTCGAGCAGCGTGGTCCGGGTGCTCGCGACCAGCGTCCAGCCGCCGCCGTCGGTGTCCATGTCGCAGTACACGTCCTGGACGACGCCGGTGACGGGCTCGATCGTGTAGATCCCGGACGGCGCGTTCGCCTGGCTGCTCTGCCAGACCTTGCACGACAGGCACTGGTCGGACCCGGAGCAGTCCTGGTCCGCGCCGTCGGCGCACGGATCGATCGCGTCCGGATGGACGAGGATGTCGCCGTCGTCGCAGTCGAGGCCGACCAGCTCGGGGGCGGCGTTGCCTCCGGGGCTGTGGCACTGGAACGCCAGCTCCGCGCCCGCGCCGTACCCGTCGCCGTCGAGGTCGCGGTACCACCCCTGGTCCTGGAACGTGCCCGCGTCGGTGTCGTCGCAGTCGTCGTCGTTCTCGACCCCGATCCCCGGGGTCTCGACGCACGCGAGGGTGATCGCGTTCGGGTCACCGTAGCCGTCGCCGTCGGTGTCCGCGTAGAAGCTGGTCTGGGTGGCCGGGTCGATCCCGGGGTCCTGGTCGTCCGTCAGGTCGTTGCAGTCGTCGTCGCGGCCGTTGCAGATCTCGGCTCCGCCAGGGAACACGCCGGGACGCGTGTCGTCGCAGTCGGTACCGTCGGTGACGGCGCCACCCGGTGACACGCACTGGTCGACGTACACGAGCTCGTCGCCGAACCCGTCGCCGTCGTCGTCCGGGTAGAACCGGGTGAAGGTGATGGGGTCGACCCCGGGGTCATCGTCGTCGGCGAACCCGTCGCAGTCGTCGTCGACGCCCGCGTTGCAGACCTCGCGCGCGCCCGGGTTGATCGCAGGGTCGTCGTCCACGCAGTCGCCGGACACCGGCAGGTAGTTCGGCCCCGGCGACGCGCAGGCGATCGTCAGGTCCACCTGGCGCTCGCTCCCGAACCCGTCCCCGTCGTCGTCGAGGTACCACGGGACCTTCGGCTGGGCCTCGTCGATCCGATCGTTGCAGTCGTTGTCCTTGAGGTCGCAGATCTCTTCGCCGCCGGGGTGGATCGCGGCGTCCGCGTCGTCACAGTCGGCGTTGTTCGGGGCCTGCAGCGCACCCGGCGTGCAGACGTACCCCAGCGGCTCGTCGGAGCCGTACCCGTCGCCGTCGCCGTCCGCCCAGACGAACACCTCGTCGAACGTCGTGCAGCCCTCGGGCTCCGCGTTCTTGCACCCGCCGAGCAGCGCGACCCCCACGATTGCCATCGCCCACCGACTGGCCATGCCCCACCCCGCGATTTCATGTTCGCCGTGACCGAGGGCGAACCGGTCCTGATCAGCCCACCCT
>JBEBJW010001703.1:0-1637 GCA_040079715.1 Myxococcota bacterium
ACCTGGAAGTACGACCGGCCGCACCGGCGGCTGCGGGTGGTGGCGGATCTGGTCGTCGGCGAGGCGACCGGCGGGCGGGTGCTCGATCTCGGCAGCTCGACCGGGCTGCTCGGGCGGATGATCGGGCCGCGGTTCGACTACACCGGGCTCGACGTGGCCCCGTCGGTCGCGCGGGCCGAGCCCGGGTTCCGGATCCGCACTGCCGGACTCGACGGCGACTGGCCGCTCGACCGCGACCCGACCGGGGCGGTGGCGCCGTTCGACGTGGTGCTCGCGTCGGGGGCGCTCGAGTACGTGGCGGACCTGCCGGCGACCCTCCGGCGGATCCGGTCGGTGCTGCGCCCGGCGGGCCTGGCGGTGGTGACCCTGTTCAACCTCGCGCACGTGTCCCGCGGTCCCGGCGCGACCCGCCACCCGACCTGGCGGTTCGACGCGCGCCCGGACGAGTTCGTGCTGTACCTGCGCGAGGCCGGCCTGCCGCCGGTCCGGCTGGTGGCGTCGTCGGCGGGGCGCGGGGCGGCGCCGGCGGTCGACGCGGAGGTCCCGACGGACCTCGATCGGTCGGGCGCGGTCCAGACCCCGGTCCCGGCGCTGTTCCAGCTCGCGCACCACCTGGTGGCGGTGTGCCGCGCGGGCGCCCCGAAGCCGGGTCCGGCCCGGGTCGAGGAGCTGTTCGTCGCGGGGGAGGTGGTCCAGGCGCTGCGCCTGGCGGTGGCGACGGTCAAGGACGCGCCGTGGTCGGCCCGGGCGTGGTCGGACCTGGGGGTGGTGTGGCTGGCGGCGGGCGACGTGAACCAGGCGCACGCGGCGCTGACCCGGGCGAAGGACCTGGACCCGTCGCGCCCGGGGCTGGACGACGACCTGGCGGCGGTGGCGTCGCGGCTCGACCCGGCGCGGGCGGCGACGGGGGGCTGAGGGGAGCAAACAAGCAACGAGTCGCGGCGAAAACATCCGCTTTATGCCGGGTTATTCTCGGTCGACGTCGGAGATGGAATGCTCCTCGTTCATCGCGTGGCCCCAGTCGACGCTAGCTCGACTCCGTTCACGGGCTCGCCACCCGCCCGATATTTTGCCGCGAGGTGCCCCTGATCATCGAGGATGCCCGATCGGCGCAACAACGCCTCGTTCTCGGCGGCGGTGAGCCTGTCGAGAAAATCGAGAACCTTGCGGTGCTCGGCGGCATAGGGTTGATCGCGACGAATGGGCAAGGGGGCTCTCCCCCGTGATCATAACCCCGAACGCGGAAGGAAGTAGTCGAGGATGACCGACGGGTCGCGCACCGCGATCTGCACGTGACTTTTACGCTGAATGCCGGCGCCATCGAAGGCGGGCCCTCCCTCGATGAAGACGCCGCGAACGGTTTGGAAGAACACGCCATTGCCGTCGTTCGCTGCGTCGTAAGCTGCCATGGCGTGGTTAATAACCGCGCAATCCAGGTTGCGGAGCACAAGATCGAAGTCATCGGGGCCGGCCTTCCGGTTCACAGGAATCTGCCGCGACATCGTCCGTGGCGGGTATGGGGCGGTCCCCGGGGCAGGCCGGCGATCGCGCGAGGGGCGCGCAGGGCGCCGGAGGCGGCCGAGCGCAGCGAGGCGGAGCGGCCGCCGGAGGAGACCCCGCAAGGCCGATCCCTCGCG
>JBEBJW010001704.1:0-1635 GCA_040079715.1 Myxococcota bacterium
CGTCCGAGGTGCCGGGAGCTCCGACGGCTAGCGGAGCCCACCCTCCGGGTCGTAGCTGCCCCCGCCACCGCTCCAGTCGAAGTCCTGCTCGAACTCGTTCCACTCGTTCACGTTCTTCCCCGGCCGCCACGTCCCGGTGGTGCACGACGCGAGGTGGATCGAGCCGCCGGGGATGTCCTTGTTCTGGCAGCCGCTGAAGTGCCGGCTGATCCCCAGCTTCATGTCACCGTACAGCTCCGCACCCTCCAGCGAGGGCAGGGTGCTCACCGTCTGGCCACGGACGTTCACGCTGACCAGGCCTGCTTCCATCGCGAACGCCAGGTCCTCGAGCGAGTCGATCGCGACCCCGCCGATCCCGCAGGCCGCGCACGGGTACAGGTCGGCGTCGGTCACGGTGCAGTTGATCGACCCGGTCCGACCGCCCGTGACCGTGCACGAGCCGGGATCGAACAGATCGAGCACCGCCGGGCCGACCTCCCCGCGCGGGTCCGACGCGTGGATCGACGCGCCGGTGATCGCGGTCGCGAGGCCCTTGTGGGTCACGGACAGCGTGAGCTCGTCGAGGCGGTCGTTGAACGACGCGTCGATCCGGCCGGTCGCGACGCTGTTCGTCCGCGGGATCGTCACCAGGGTGGCGTTGAACTGCAGCCCGCCGCTGCCGCCGTACGCGGTCGTCGGGCCGATCCCCGCCGCCGCCCAGATCGCCGCGGCCCCGACGGACGCAGCGCCCGTCGTCACCGCGAGGAACCACTTCCTCGGCATGAACACCTCCGTACGCTCGGTGAAGGGGCGGGTCACATCGACGCCGTGGAGCACGCGGCCATGTGCACGTTGGTGCCGGTCATCGTGATCGTGTCGCATCCCGCGAAGTGGACCTCGGTGGCCGACAGCACGGTGCCGCCCAGCGCGCCGCTCGGCAGGCCGGCGGTGGTGACCTCGGCGTACACGCCGCCGTTGTCCATCGCCGTCGCGAGCGAGGTCACCGAGCCGTTCGGCGGGAACGCGGTGCTCCCGCTGAGGTGGCACACCAGCACGCTGCTCGCCGGCGACGGCACCGCGCAGTTCCGCGGCGACACGTCCAGCAGCAGCTTGCCCTGCCCCGCGGTCCCGCCCTTGTACACGGCGAACCCGGTGAACGGCGTCGCGAGCCCCGTGTAGTCCACGGTCACCGTGGCGCTGGTCAGGGCCGAGTCGAACTCGAACCGCGCGATCGCCGAGCCGGGCGACCCCCCCGGCGGCAGCACGCCCTGACCGGACAGGATCGCGGCGAACGCCACGGGGTCCGCGGCCGGGGCGGCGCCGGCCTCGGTGACCGCCGCGAGTCCGGACAGCAGCGCGGTCGCGATCGCGAGTCCGCGGGCGCCGATCCACCGGTGTCCGAGGTTTGCTACGTGAGTCATGGGTGGTTCCCTCCGTGCAGCGTGTACGCGCTGCAGGTTCGTGTCCGACGAGCCGCCTGACGCGTGCTCCAGCGGACACCCAGAACCTAGCCATCGAGGACAATCGCACGCTGTCGCAAACGTGTCGCAGCCCTGTCGCCGACCCGTCACCCTGAGCCGGTCCGAGGCCGCGCCGAGCGCCCGGACCCGGTCGAGCGGCGGACACGCGCCCTCCCACCACGGTCGGAGCCGTGTC
>JBEBJW010001705.1:0-1633 GCA_040079715.1 Myxococcota bacterium
GTACCGGGTCAGCTCGCGCCCGTACACCCCCACGAAGTCCTGCGTGTCCGCCTGGGCCGCCACCGACCCCTGGGTCCACTGCGCGTGGCCGTCCGGCTCGAGGTACGACACCCGCAGCTTGCCGTCTCGAGCGTCGCCATCGGCAGCACCCGCTCGTACACGACGTCCCAGTTCATCCGGACGCTGGGCGCAGCCCGGTTGGCCGGACCGACGCGAACAGCGCCCAACTCCTCACTCGACGTGGACGAGCGCGATGTTCGTGACGGCGACCGGATCCAGGTTCTTCCGGATCACCGGCGGGTTCGAGGTGCGTCACCTCTCCAACGCTCCGACGGTCCAAAACAAGGCGTCACCGGCGAAATAGGCCCTATTCGAAGACACCTTCGGGAGCTCGTCATCGTCAGGAAAGGCGTCCAAGAACAAGAAAACCTGGCACTCATGCCAACCAATCTGGATTCCTGATGACAGCACTTGAAAGGTGGTCTTGCCCATCTCGAGGCGAAACTGTTCGACCCCGACCATGCGAAAGACGACCCGTGACCATCCCGAGGTCGACTCCGCGTCCTGCGCGTCGATCACGATCTCGCACTGCGGTCGGCCGCCCGCGAAGTCCACGTCGACCCGGCGCACCACGGCGTCGTAGAACTGAAAGAACCGGCTGAGCACCGCATCGAGCGAGCCTGCCACGACCTCGTACATCCTTGCCTCGACGGTGGAGGGGGCATCGTCACCGGAAACGGCCGCGCGCCTTCATCGAGGGAGTACCGAGATCTCCGGCAGGTCATCGAACTCGTGCCGGACGCGGAGCGGGCTTGCCATGTCATCCGCCAACGCCTGCAACATCGTCCGTACTTCCGAAGTCGTGAGCGGGTCGCCTGTTGGCATGAAGTCGAGCTCGAACACTTCGGGATCGTTGAAATGGGTGTGGAACTCGGTCTTCCCGACCCACCATCGGAGCAGTCGGGCGTGACCGTCCGCGAGGAACCAGGGGCCCAGATCGCGAGTGCCGAACGGTGAGCCCAGCGACTCAGGTACAGCGTCCCACCGGTCCGCGAGGCGAAGCACGACGTCGAGCGCACGCGACCACCCGTCCAGACCCGCCACTGGAACGGTCGCCTCCCGCAGTGCACCATCTCGGTGCATCAGTTCTTCGAGGTCCATTTCTTACTCCGTCGGCGCCGAGGTGGCCGGATTCTCCACAAAGCCGTCGAACGTACCGTCCGCGCTCCATCGCGCGCCCCGCCCATCAGGAACGGAAACCTGGACGCCACCTCGACCCAATTCGGTGACGGTCCCTTCCGGGTGGGTCAAGATGTCCTCGAGTTGGTCCTGTCCTTCCTGGTTGGCCAATTGCTTGGACCCAGATGCGCTTGGAAACACACTTCCCTCGCGACTTCCGTGCTTTTGCAACGCTCGTCCAGCCCGCGTGTACTCCCCGCGCTTGTCAGCGAGATCAATCTCCTTACCCGATTCGGCCAACTCGTCGAGATTGATGCTCTTCGAGGCCGCGGAAAGCCCTGCCCCGACCACCGCCCCGACCGTCGACATCCCCTGCCGGAGCCCATCCACCGCGAAGTCGGCCGTGTCCAGCACCGCCTGCATCGCCTGTTGCGACCCCTGCGGGTCCACCACC
>JBEBJW010001706.1:0-1626 GCA_040079715.1 Myxococcota bacterium
TCCCACCCCGAGCCGCAGGTTGCAGACCTGTACGGTTCGCTCGAGTCCGCTCCGGTCCGGATGTACACCCCGGAGCCGGATCCGCCCGCCACCGACTGGCGGCGCCGCGGGGTGTGGTTCGCGATGCTGATCGGGATCGCGGTCGGGTCGGGCAGCGTGGTGAGCTGGCTCGGCGCGGTGGCGATCGTCGCGCTGTACGCCACCGTCGCGCCGGATCTCCCGCACCGCGGCGACGGCGGCGTGGTCGTCGTCGCACCGGGCGGCGTCTCCCCGTCGGGCGTCACACGGCCGGCACCGGCACCACTCCGGCGGCGGTGGCGGCGTCCACCTCGACGGACCCTGTAGCGACCACGGCGGCGACCACGGCGGCGACCACGGCGGCGACCACGGTGGCGCCCGCGGGGTCGGACGTCCCGGTCGCCGCGGCCGAGGAGCTCGCCGCGGCCCAGATCCCCGCCACCCGCGACGTCCCGGTCGAGTTCCGGTACGACACCTACGAGCCCACGGTCAAGACCACGTTCCCCGCGTTCGTCGACCTCGTGCGGGCGTACCGCGGCAAGGTCCGCCTCACCGGCCACACCGACAGCCGCGGCCCCGCTGCCGCGAACTACGAGATGGGCCTCGGGCGCGCGTGGGCGGTCCAGCGGCTGCTGTGGATCGCCGGGGTCGAGATCGAGAAGGTGCCGATCGCGTCGAAGGGCGAGACCGAGCCGATCGGCGACAACACCACCCCGGCCGGGCGAGCGATGAACCGGCGGGTCGAGGCGGAGTTCCTGGCCCCCGCCGGCGGCGACCAGCCGACGCCCTGAGCCGCCACGGGTCCGGATTGCTTCCCGCTCCTCGGCAGCCGGGACCGGCGCCGGATCGCGCACGTCCGAAGCTGAAGCTCGGATGAGCTCCCACATCTGGCGTGGGGCGCCGATCAGCCACCGGCCCTGGCCTCGATCTCGAACGATCGGTTGCATTCTATTCGATGAAATGCATACACAGTGGTTGGAGGTCACACATGTTGATCCAACTGCTCGTGCTCGGCGGCGTCGCGGTCGCCCAGGAATCGTCCGGCAGCGGCTCGGTGTTGATCGGCGCGGGCGCCGCGCCCGGCAGTGGTGATCCATCGACGTTCGTGATCGGGTTGCGGGGCGAGGTCCCGGTCGCGACCGGTGACGTGCTCGGCCTCGGGATCGTGTTCCCGCTCGAGCGCGCGTCGTCCGGCGCGGACGCGTTCGGGTTCACCACCACCCACATGGCGCTCGAGTTCGCGCCGTCGATCCGCGGGCGTCTGCTGCCCGGGTCGGTCGTCCGCCCGTACGGGGACATCGGGTTCGGCGTCGTCCACCGGTTCTCGGAGATCGACTCCTGGTTCGGCGACGTGACCGACAACCGCACCACCCTGATGGCGCGGTCGGCCCTCGGCCTCGAGATCGGCGGGATCGAGCCGGGCAGTGTGTCGCTGATCCTCGAGCCGATCGGGTACCGCCACTACGGGCTCGACGGGTCGGGGGCGGATCGGTTCGTCGCGCTCGCCGGGATCCAGTTCGGGATGTGACCGTCCGGGTTCGGCCCGAGGGGCCTCTGTGGGCCGACGGGCGAACCCCGGGAGCTGCCTGGGCGGGGTGGGCCCCGACG
>JBEBJW010001707.1:0-1623 GCA_040079715.1 Myxococcota bacterium
CGGAGGGTGTCACCCCGACCCAGTGGAGCGTGTCGGTGGGGTCGCCGGCGAACCGTGTCAGCTCTACGTTGGTGGACATCGGGATCACCCCGACCACCACCCCGGCCGCCTCGACCTCGAGCCGATGGGGGCCGCGTGGCATCCGCTCCACCGGTCGCCGGAGCCGCTCCGCGTAGTCGACCACGCCGACGTCGCCCGGTGCCACCGCGACCGAGCGCTCTGCGCGGGCCTTGCACCACTGGGCCGGCCCCGACTCGACCTCGGGGACGACGTGCCCCTGCTCGTCCACCACCACCCGGGCCGAGCCGAACCCGCCCGGGCAGTCGGCGAGGGCGTCGAGCACCGGCTGGAGGTCGGCCCGGCCGTACGCGCCGGGGGGCGCGATCGGCGAGTACCGGACCCGGAGGACGGACAGCCCGACCGTCCGGGCCAACGCCGGGGACCATTGGCCTCGGGCGATCAACGGAGCGATCAGCGTCCGCACGACGACGTACGTCGCCGGGCACACGCCGGCGCGGGCCGCCGCCAGCGGGCCCTGGAACAGCGGGTCCGGGCCGCGCGCGTCGCAGGCCCGGACCACCGCGGTCCGGGCGCGGGCGAGATCCTGGGGGAATTGGGCTTCGACGACGCGCGTGTCGCCCTCGATCAGGATCGGAGGGAGGTCGACCCCGCAGGCGTCGGTGCAGCCTGCGGTGGGCAGGGAGTCCCCTTCGATGAACGGGGTGTCGACGAGCGCGGCGAGCGCGGGCGCGCAGCCCGGTGGAGCGCGGTCGTGGTCGCGCACGAACAGGGCCAGGTCGTGGAGCACCGAGTTCCCGGGGGGCATCGCGGCGATCCGCGCCAGCTCGGGGTCGAGCGGGCCCTCGGTCGGGGCGGCCGTCGGGGCCGAGGCGCCGCCGAACCACCCGGGCCAACCGAGGCCGCCACACCCGAGGGCGAGCCAGACCCACGACCAACGCGCCACGAGGCCTCCCGCGGCGGTCTATCCCGCCGCCGATCCCCGGAGACTCCGTCGCGCGGACCGGCGCGTCCCGGCCCGACGAGCGTCGCGTCGAGGTTCAGCCCGCAGTCGTTCTGGATGCCGAGACGAGCTCGCCGAGAGGCGGGATCGTGCCGTCAGCCGGATCGTAGCTTCTCCAGGAGCGCTCGGGCTGGGCCTCGGGTGGGTGAGGGAGCGCTCCGGCTCGCCCGCGCCGACGATCGTGGCGCATGCGGTGCACAACATCCTGATGGTCTCGGCATCGTACGCGCTCACCGGCGGGACGGCGCGCCTACCACCGTGGTGACCGGCGGCAGCCCGTCACACTCGCGGGTCGGCCCCGTCGGGTCGGGCAGGGGCGAGCCGGAACCCGGACGCGACCCGGCCTTCGCGGACGAGCCATGGGAGCTTCGCCGCCTGCCGGGGCGGGACGACGACCTCGTCCACTGGCACCCAGGTGCCGAACACCCAGTCCCAGATCGGCGTGGACACGCCGTGGTTGCGCGCCGGGTCCGCGAAGTGGTGGTGCAGGTGGTGGCGGCGGGCCCACCGGCCGTAGGCGGTCCGGGCGGGCCAGACGTGGATCGCGCGGTGGAGCCCTTCGTACATGAGCCACCCGCCGACGACGCCGCCGGCGAGCGACA
>JBEBJW010001708.1:0-1620 GCA_040079715.1 Myxococcota bacterium
CGTCGGGGCCGGGCGGCACGCGGCGACCCACGCGAGGGCCGTCCAGCGGGTCATCGGCGTGCGGCCGGGATCGAGGGACGACGGTGGGACATCGGGCCTCCGACGCGACGATACCGCGACGCGCGCAGCGCCGCTCGTGGCAAACCGACGCGGCTGCGTTCGAGGCGCACCGCCGGACGGCCGGGCGCGATATCGGGCCTCCCCAGGAGGACCGATGGCGTGGTGGTCGGATTGGTTCACGCGCACACCCGCTCCGACGCCCGCTCCGGCGCCCCGGCCCGCGCCGACCCCGCTGAGGGCCGCGTCGCCCGCGCCCGTCGCCGCCCCGGTGAACCGGTCGCGGGCCGAGGTGGCGCGGATGGTGGTCGACCAGCTCGTCGCCCTGCACGGGATCGGGTTCCGGCGGCTGGTGGTCCACACCGAAGACGATCGCGGCCGGCTGCGGGTCCGCGCGACCGACGTGGTCCCCGACCCGGAGGCGCGGGACTACCGGTACACCTGCGACCGGCCGGTCGCGACCGCGCTGCTCGGGATGGCGATCGAGGCCCTCCGCGACGCCGGCACCGACGAGGGCCGGCCGCCGTGGGACGGCCAGGAGCTCGAGGTCACCCGCGACGGCGCCCGGATCCAGGTGACCCCCGGGTCCGACCCGATCCGGCTCGACCCGCGGAACCTGATCGTGTCGGAGGCGCTGCTGGCGACGATCGACGGGTACGCCGCCACGCTCGAGGCGAACCAGGACGCGCTGCGGGCGCGGGTCGCCGGCCAGCCGTTCGGATGGGACCGCGCCGCCGGGACGGTCCAGTTCGGCGAGCGCCGGCTCCGGGCGCGGCTGCTCGGGAGCTGGTCGAAGCCGAACACGTCGTGGTGCTGGTCGTGGGCGAACCGGTCGTACGCGCCGGAGCTGGTGGCGGAGGTCCGGACCTCGGCGACCGCCGCGGCGGCCGAGGGGCTGGTGGCGTTCGCGGTCGGCGGGTTCCCGTGCGACGAGGGGTTCGCGTGGTCGGTCGCGATGGCGGCGGCGGCCCGGCTCGACGCGCCGCACCTGTATCGGCACGACCTGCCGGACAAGGGGATCCAACTGTTCTTCGCGCTGCTCGACCACGCCGGGCGCTGATCGGCCGCCACGCGCGGCACGGCCCGGATCGGCCTGGAGTGGCGTGGCGGCGGGGTGGCCACTATCGTGTGGTCGCGAACCTGCAGCCGTGGAACATTGGCTGGGGTTTCCCAGCAAGAGGTACTCGGATGGCAAAGATCCCGACGAAGCTCCCCGGATCGCTCAAGGTGCCCGTCTACGCCGACCTCGTCGCCGCCGGACGGTCGCTGGTGGTCGCTGCCTGCACCAGCGCTCCGCAGCTCGTGACGTGGAGCGAAGGGTCCGGCACCTTGCAGGTCGAACCTGGCTCGAAGGAGGTATTCCCGTTCGGTGCCCCGCCGATGGGGATCGCGGTGGCGGGCTCGCGGATCGTGGAGTCGAGCACGCGGCCGGATGGGCAGGAGTGCGTCGCGGTCCTCGCCGCGGACGGGCGTCTGGTGGGCGCCCCCCTCGCCGAGCCCGGTCGGGGGTACGGCCCGGTCGGGGCGTCCGCGGACGGCTCGCTCGTCGCGGTGGCGTCGGTG
>JBEBJW010001709.1:0-1614 GCA_040079715.1 Myxococcota bacterium
GGGCTGGGGGGAGTGGGCGCTCAGGCGAACTTCAGCACCGGCTTCGTGTGGCGGGCCATCACGCCCTCGAACGCGCCCCGATCGAACGTCGCCATGTCGACCACGGTGTCTTCGCCGCGGTTCAGGATCACGTTCCAGATCGCGTCCTGGATCCCGTTCGTCGGGTTCTCGAGCAGCGCCTTGGTGATCTCCCACGTCTGGAAGATCCGCCGCCCGACGACGCCGTGCAGGTTCAGCCCGTTCATCACGATCCGGTGCTGGTCCTCGATCGTCGCGTCGCCGTTCTTCAGCCCGAACAGCACCACGTGCCCGCCGCGCCGGACGATCCGGATCGCGTTGTTCAGCGAGCTGTTGAACCCGGCCATCTCCATCGCCACGTCCACGCCGACCCCGTCCGTCAGCGCCTCGATCTGCCCCCGCAGCGTGGGATCCGACGCCCACGGGCGGGCCGGATCCGGAGCGGCCGGGGTGATCACGTGGTCGCACCCGAGGCGGATCGCCTGCTCGCGGTTCATCGCCGACGGCTCGATCCCGATCACCTTCGACGCGCCCATCCCGCGGGCGATCAGCACCGCGAACAGGCCGATCGTCCCGGTGCCGAGGATCGCGACGCTCTTGCCGCGGAGATCGGTGACCTGGCACGCGTGGACCGCGTTGCCGAACGGCTCCTGGACCGCGGCGACCTCCGGCCGGATCTTCGCGAGATCGGTCGGCCACAGCGCCTTGGCCGGCACCTTCACGTAGTCGGCGAAGCAGCCGTCCATGCTCACGCCGAGGATCCGATCGTTCGCGCAGACGTGGTACTCGCCGAGGCGGCACTGGTAGCAGGTGCCGCACACCACGTGCGACTCGGTGCTGACGATGTCGCCGGGGCGGTACGCGTACTTCGCGACGACCTTGTCGCCGACGGCCACGATCTCGCCGAGCAGCTCGTGGCCGAACACCCGCTTGGTGGCGTGCTCGTTCGCGAGCGAGCCGAGCACCACGTCGCCCATCGCCCGGCGGGACCAGATCCCCCGGTCGGTGCCGCAGAAGCCGGCATACTTCACCTTCACGATCACGCACGACTGATCGGCGCCGGGTCCGAGCTCTGGGACCGGGACCTGCTCCAACACCATTCCGGTGGACGAATCCCATGCTTCGCGCGTCGTGTCGAACGTGAGCGCCTTCATCGTGGCCATCGAGCACCTTCGGCTTGGTCGGGGTCGATCTCTAACACCCGACTCCCGGCCCGTTCGGCGGACCGGTCGCGTCCCGGTGTCGCCGTTCGGGTACGCTCCCCGCGGAGGGCCATGCCGGTCGACCACCGGATCCTGAACCTCGAACACGCCGTTCGGTCCGGCGATTCGGTCCACGCGCTCGCGGTGGCGCGCGGGGTGCGGGTCGACGTGGGGGACGGGCTCGCGCTCGCGACCTGGGCCGCGGTGTGCGAGGCGTCCGCCGCCGCCGACGCCGAGGACCTGCGGGAGGCGCGGGCCGCGGCCGAGCGGGCGGCGATCGAGGCCCGTCGGCACGGGGATCGGTCGCTGGCCGGGGTGGCGGCGCGGGTGCTCGGTCGGGGGGTGCTCGCGGGCGGCGCTCGAGCGCGGGCGCGGCTCCGGGGCGCCGAGGCCG
>JBEBJW010001710.1:0-1614 GCA_040079715.1 Myxococcota bacterium
GTCGGGGACCGGGTGGCGGCGCTGGTGCGGTTCGGCGGGTACGCGGACGTCGTGGTGGTGCCGGTCGGGCAGGTCCATCGGCTGGCCGAGAACGTCACGTTCGAGCAGGCGGCCGCGATCCCGGTCAACTGGCTGACCGCCTGGCTGATGCTGGTCCACCTCGGCAACGTCCACGCCGGCGAGCGGGTGCTGATCCACGCCGCGGCCGGCGGCGTCGGGCAGGCTGCGGTCCAGATCGCGCGGTCGCGGGGGGCCGAGGTGATCGGCACCGCCAGCGCGAGCAAGCACGATCGGCTGCGGGAGGCCGGCGTCGCCCACTGCATCGACTACCGGACCCAGGACTTCGAGGTCGAGGTGAAGCGGATCACCGGCGGCAAGGGCGTCCACGTCGTGCTGGACGCGGTCGGCGGCCCGTCGTTCCGGAAGAGCTACCAGTGCCTCGCGCCCCTCGGTCGGATGTACCTGTTCGGGATCTCGTCGTTCGCGACCGGCCAGACCCGCACCGCGAGCCTGTGGTCGGCGGTGACCGGCCTGTGGGCGATGCCGTCGTTCAAGGCGATCCCGCTGATGAACGACAACCGCGGCGTGCACGGGGTGAACCTCGGCCACCTGTGGGACGAGGGCGAGGCGATCGGCGGGATGCTGCGGGAGCTGCTCGACCGCGTGGCCGACGGCACGTTCCGCCCGGTGATCGACGCGACGGTGCCGTTCGACCGCGCCCACGAGGCCCACGCGCGGCTCCAGAGCCACGGGAACTTCGGCAAGGTGCTGCTGATCCCATGAGCCGCCGGTGGTGGGGCGCCGGGTTCGCGGTCCTCGCGCTGGCCGCGGCGGGGATCGCGGCGACGGCGGTGGATCGGGGGTGGGTCCACCTCCACGATCCGCCGCTGACCGAGTTCCCGATCCAGGGCCTCGACGTGTCGCACCACCAGGGTGCCGTCGACTGGGCCGCGGTCGCGGGGACCAGCCGGTTCCGGTTCGTGTGGATCAAGGCGACCGAAGGCGGCGACTGGGCGGACCCGCGGTTCGCCGAGAACTGGCGCGGCGCGACGGCGGCCGGGCTCGACGTAGGCGGCTACCACTACTTCACGTTGTGCACCCCCGGGCGGGTCCAGGCGGACTGGTTCCTCCGGGCCCTCCCCGCCGACGGCGCGCTCCCGCCGGCGGTCGACCTCGAGCACCTCGGCAACTGCGGTGAGCCTCCGTCGCGCGAGGTGGTCCGCGCCGAGGTCCGCGCGTTCCTCGACGCCGTCGACGCCGCCACCGGGCGGTCGACCGTGGTGTACACCACCCGCCGGTTCCACCGGACGATCCTCGGCGACGCGGTCGACGACCACCGGCTGTGGCTCCGCGACGTGTTCCTCCGCCCGTCGGACCTCGACGGCTGGCCGTGGGAGGTCTGGCAGTACCTGTCGCGCGGGCGGGTCCCCGGGATCGACGGGTTCGTGGACCAGAACGCGTTCCGCCTGGACGAAGCACAGTATTCGTCGTTCTTGCGAAAAACTCCCTGATCGCGCGAAGGACCGGCCGGGTCGCGGGTAGGACCGGGTGGAGGACCGATGACCCGCCTGCTCGTCCCGCTCGCCGTGCTGTTCGCCGCCTGCGCGCCCACCC
>JBEBJW010001711.1:0-1605 GCA_040079715.1 Myxococcota bacterium
ACTGGTTCATCTGGTGGACGGGCTGATCGCGGGCGCGACGGGGGCGGCTGAACGGCCGGCTCAGGGCACGACCCCGAGCGCGCCGGCCACGAACAGCGGAGCGAGCGCGAGCGTCGCCCAGAACGGCGACTTCGGGAACGCGGCCACCCCGACGACCGACGTGGCGAGGAGGTAGCCGCCGATGACGCCGAGCGGCCACCGGTCGCCGGTGCGCACCGCGTGAACCGCGATCTGTCCGAGCGCCATCAGCAGCGGCCCCACCACCAGGAACCAGAACGCGGTGCGCCGGGCCTCGGGCGCGGCGAACTGCCCGACGAACCCTGCAGCCCAGGCCTCGGCGATCGGGCCTCTGAACCGGACGACGCCGAACGCCAGGTGCGTGACACCGAGCGCGAACAACAGCCAAGCGACGACGATCACGTGGTCCTCCGCGCGGTGGTGTAGCTCGGTCTGTCTCCCGAGTGGTCCCGCGCGCCGTCGCGGATGCTGCCGAGCGCTACGGCGCCGTGACCGGCCCGGTGCCGTAGTAGTCGTGGCTACCCGGGAGCCAATCGGTCCCGTGGCCGAGGAACGCGCCGGTCGCCTCGTCCCACTCCGTCTGGACCGCAGGATGGAAGTCCAACATCGGCTCACCCGGCCTTCCGTCGACCGACCGGCCCAACAGCAGCGTCGGGCCGCGCGGATCGTAGTCCTGCGACAGCGCCCACACGTGGCTGTCGATCTGATACCCGAGCACCCCGTCGACCGCGATCGACCGGCCGAGCACGACCTCGTCCGCCCACGACGCCTCGGGGTCGCAGTTCGACAGGTCCGACTCGGACTCGGCGTAGTAGAACCGAAGATCGTACTGCCAATCGAGCGTGTAGTCGCAGAACGCACACGGGTGGGCGGCCGGCACCGCGACGGCGTCGAGGACCCACCGGCACCGCTCCGAGTCGCCGTGCACCTCGAGCCCGAACAGCAGCGCGTCCACGGTCACGGTCCAGGTGGGCTCGGTGCCGGTGTCGGGCGCGGGCGTGGTCGACGGCGGCGTGGTCGACCCGGCGTCGGTGTCGGTGGTCTCGCCCACCGCCCCGGCCGGCGCGCCCGGGTTCAGCAGGGTGATCTCGCTCTCGCACGCCGTCGCCACCACCACAACCCACGTCAACCTGTGCATCGGTCACCTCTGCTCGGGCCGTGTCCGCGATCCCGGATCCGGTTCGGTGTCGTTCGACGAATGTTCGCGCGCGCCGGTCCGGACCACCACCCGCGCCTCGACCCGACCGGACCACCACGGGAGCGCGACGGGGGGCGCCGGCGGCACGTAGATCCTCGTCGGGCCGAGGTCCGCGTCGAGCCGGACCCCGACGGTGGACCCGACGCGCGCTTCCGCCGGCGCGAGGTACACCCCGGCGCCGGCCCGCGGGAGCCACGACACGCCGGCGATCTCCCCGAACTGAGCGTAGGTCCGCCGAAGGCCGCCGAGGGTGGCGCACGGCATCAGCGGCCCGAACGCGCGGCACAGCTCGGCCCCGACCAGGACCTCGCCGATCGCGGTGTCGGGGGCAAGGGGGCTCGTCCGGGGCAGGTCGACGCGGAGCTCGAGCCCGACGACCGGCCCGAGCT
>JBEBJW010001712.1:0-1594 GCA_040079715.1 Myxococcota bacterium
GGCAGTGGGCGTCAGGGGGCCGGAGCGAGGCCCGCCAGGACCGCGAGGTTCCCCGGGAACCCGGTCGCCGCCTCGCTCCACGCGTCGCGGGCGTCGACGAACCCGTCGCGGGCGTCCTGCAGCCGCCGGACCTGCGCCTGCGAGCCGCTCGACACCTGGCCCTCGGCCACCGCCCGATCGAGCGTGTCGACGAACGCCAGCGCCCGGTCGAGGCGGACCCGGGTGTCCGGCGCGTCGAGGTACTCCTGGTAGATCCGCTCGAACTCGGACCGGTCGCCGCCCACGTCGTACACCACACTGCTCTCCGTGCGGAGCGCCTCGGTGAGATCGTGCGCGGCGTGCACCGCACCCTTCACCGACCGCGAGACCTGCACCGCGCCGGCCAGGGTGGTGAGCACGGCCAGGGCCAGCAGGCCGTACATCCCCGTCGCCGCGATCCCGAGCCACGGCAGCCGGGCCCGCTCCGGTCCGGGCTCGGTCGACGCCGTGGGCGCGGCCTCGCTCGGCGCGCCGTCGTCGCGGGCGGGCTCGACCCCGATCTCCACCGCGACGGGCCGGGGCGCCGACCGGGGTCCCGCCGGGGTCCGCGACGCAGGGTCGAGGTACGACGGCGACTGGTGGTCGGTCGGCGGGGTCCGGTCCCGCTCGGGCATGAAGTACGGCATCACCTTCTTCGGCGACGGACCGAGCAGCAGCTCGATCGCCCGATCGTCGGCCGGCACGAACGTCGGGTTGGCGCCGTCGAGGGCCATCGACCGCTCGAGGTCCGGGAACCGCAGACCGGGCGGCAGCAGCCGGGGCGGCCCCGCCGGCAGGGGCGCGACCTCGCCGAGCAGCGGCGCGTAGTCCGCCGAGCCGGGGCGGAGCCGGGCGAGGGCGGACCCGAGGTCGCGCTGGAGCTCACCGATCGACGGGTACCGGTCGTCGGCCTTGTACCGGGTCGCCCGGAGCACGATCTCGCGGAACTCCGCCGGCAGCTCGGCGAGGAGCTCGTCGTCGCGGTCGGCCACGAACAGCTCCGCGCTGGTCCGCCCGGTGAGCAACGTGAACAGCGACGCGCCGACCGAGTAGATGTCTGCCCGGTGGTCGACCGACTTCGTGTCCGTCCGCTGCTCGGGGGCCATGTACGAGAACGTGCCGATCTGGCTGCCGGTGGCGGTCAGGCTCGTGTGGTCGGTGACCCGCGCGATCCCGAAGTCGGTCAGCTTGCACACGGCGTGCTCGTCGAGCAGGAAGTTGTGCGGCTTCACGTCGCGGTGGACGATCCCGCTGTCGTGGACCACGATCAGCGCCTCGCACACCTGGATCACCACGTGGGCGGCGACGGCGGGCGTCATCGGGCCGTGCTCGCGCACCCAGTCCATCGCCGATCCGCACCGGGCGAGCTCGATCGCCATGTACGGCGGGGTCGCGGCCGGGTCGTGGGCGATCAGCCGGGGGATGTTCGGGTGCTCGAGCCGCTCGAGCGCCTCGGCCTCCTGGGTGAACCGCCGGCGGGTCTCGGGGTCCTGGAGGTGCCGGAACTGGAGCACCTTCAGCGCGCACCACGAGCGCTCCTGCGCGTCCCACGCCAGGTACACGGTGGCCGTTCCCC
>JBEBJW010001713.1:0-1592 GCA_040079715.1 Myxococcota bacterium
AGGGACTCCGGGTGCGGCTGTACCGTCGTCATCGCAGACCCCAACCTTCCACGAACTCGGTCGAGTGCTTGCGCACTTGTCCAGGGCTCCAGACCCCTCCGTGCCCACGGAGGTGATCGGGTTCCGGAAGGCTCTGAAACGGAGCCTCCTATGTACGAGATCGGTCCTTCCGCCGCCTACCCCCGCGTCCTCGTCGTCGGGGGAGATGACCGCGTCCACCGCCTCGAAGCCCCCGACATCGAACTTCGCGCCTTCCCCAGCTCGCGCTTCGCCGGACCCCTGAGCATCCGACGGGCGGTCGCGACCATCGCCTCGACCGACCTGGTCGTGCTGTTGTGCCGCTGGCTCGGCCACTCCGACTCCGCCGCGATCACCGGCCAGTGCCGGGTCGTCGGGGCCAGGATCCTGACCGTGCACGGCGGCTTCTCGGCGGCGCGGCGCGCGATCCACGCTGCGTTGGACATGTGAGGAACGCGATGTCCGAAAATGCCATCTCGTTCGTCTCCTATTCGACCCCCCGTCCCACGGAGCGCTCGTGACCGACGATCGCCACCCCGGCCGCGTGCTCGTCACCGGCTCGCAAGGCCTGATCGGCACGGCGCTCATCCGTGCACTCCACCAGGCCGGCTTCACCATCCAGGGCCTCGACCTTCGCGGTCCCGGCCCCAGCCTCGGCGACATCCGCGAACGTGATCGAGTCGAGCGCGCCCTCGACGGGTGCGTCGGCGTCGTGCACCTCGCCGCGGTCTCCCGGGTCATCGACGGGGAGCGAGATCCCGCGGTGTGCTGGGACACCAACGTCCGCGGAACCCAGAACGTCGTCGACGCAGCCGTGGGGCGGTCGACGCGACCCTGGCTCGTCTACGCCAGCAGCCGAGAGGTTTACGGCCAACCGGCCGCGCTGCCGGTCGCCGAGGACGCAGCACGGGTTCCGGTAAACATCTACGGCCGCTCGAAGGTCGAGGCCGAGGACCGGGTCCGCGCCGCCGACCTGCCCAGCGCGATCGTCCGGTTCTCCAACGTCTACGGATCGACCGGCGACCACCCCGACCGCGTGGTCCCCGCGTTCGCCCGCCAGGCCGCCGCGGGGCGCCCGCTGCGCGTCGAGGGAAGCGGCCACACGTTCGACTTCACCCACCTGGACGACACCGTCCGCGGTGTGCTCGCGGTGGTCGACCAGCTCCAACGTGGCCGAGAGCTGCCCCCGCTGCACTTCGTCACCGGGGTGCCCACCACCCTCGGGGAGCTCGCGCGCCTCGCGGTCGACCTGGCCGGTACCGCCGCCCCGGTCTACGAGGCACCGCCCCGCTCGTTCGACGTGTCCGGCTTCTACGGCGACCCCAACCGGGCGGCCGAGTTGTTGGACTGGCAGGCCCAGGGCGGCCTGCGTGAAGGCCTCGCCCAGCTGATCGCGGACTTCCGGAACGAGACCCGCGCGGTGGTGACCTGATGCGCGCGCTCAAGGTCATCCACGGCTACCCCATGCGCTACAACGCGGGGTCCGAGGTGTACAGCCAGACGCTGTGCCAGGCCCTCGCCGATCGGCACGAGGTCCACGTGTTCACCCGCGAGGAGAACCCGTTCGCGCCGCC
>JBEBJW010001714.1:0-1590 GCA_040079715.1 Myxococcota bacterium
TTCCTACCTTCACGGGACCTCCAATGTCGTTCCGGGGGCGGGCGGCGCGCCGACCGGGTCGCCCGGCCGGGCGAGCAGCCCGCGGATGAAGATCTCGGCCACCTGTTCGGCGCCGGACTCGAGCTCGAACCGATCGGCCCGCCGCGACAGCACCCACTGCATCGCCAGCTCGTCGAGCGAACCGAAGAACGCCCACATGCCGATGAACGGGTCCACGTCGCCGCGGAACACCCCGGAGGCCTGGCCCTCGCGGACGATCTGTCCGAACACCGCGAGGTATGCCCACAGCTTCTCGGGGCGATACTCCTTGAGGAACTTGTTCGACAGGCGGAGCTCGACCTGCAGCACCTCGGCCGCGGCGCGGTTCTGCCGGACCTGGGTGAAATGGAACCGGGCGAACCGACGGACCCGCTCGACCGGGTCCGACGTGTCGGCCAGCGCCGCTCCGAGGCCGACCAGCAGCTCGTCCATCTTCTCTTCGAAGATCGACAGCAGCAGGTCTTCCTTGTTCTTGAAGTACAGGTAGATCGTGCCGTCGGCGACGCCGGCGCGCTTCGCGATGTCGCTGACCCGGGCCTGGTGGAACCCCTTGTCGGCGAACACCTCGACCGCGGCCTCGGTGATGAGGGTCCGCTTGTCGGCACGTCGCTGGGGGACGCCGTCGGTCACGGGTACGAATCCGGGCTGAATGAAGCTTCAGTCAGCTAACGGATCACCGCTTGTTCAACCACCGCTCGACCTGCGCCGCGATGTCACGATCCGGCACCGTCTCCCAATCCTTGAGGAACTTCGCGTTCCCGATGTCGGTCAGCGGGTGCTTCACGCACGCCTTGAGCACCGAGTACGGGGCCGTGCCGACGTGGGCGCCGGCGAGGGCGGCCTGGACGATGTGCATCGGGTGGCGGAGCGAGGCCGCGAGCACCTGGGTGTCGATCGACTCGCTCTGGGCGTAGATGTCGGCGATCTGGCGGATCAGGTCCGACCCGTCCCAGCTCACGTCGTCGACCCGGCCGACGAACGGCGAGATGTAGGTCGCGCCCGCGAGCCCGGCCAGCAGCGCCTGCGCCGGCTGGAAGCACAGGGTGACGTTGACCTTGATCCCCTCGGACGACAGGGCCTTGCACGCGGTCAGGCCGGCCTCGGTCAGCGGCACCTTGACCACCACGCAGTCGTGGACCTTCGCGAGCAGCTTGCCCTCGCGGATCATCCCCGGCGCGTCCGGCGCGATCGTCTCGGCCGAGACCGGGCCGTTCACCATCTCGCAGATCTGGTGGATCGTCGCGACGAAGTCCTTGCCTTCCTTCGCGATCAACGACGGGTTCGTGGTCACGCCGGCGAGCACGCCCCAGCCGTGGACCTCCCGGATCTCGTTCAGGTTCGCGGTGTCGAGGAACAGCTTCACGGGGACCTCCCAGCGGTCGCTACAGGTACCGGATGGGCGCGCGGACCGCAAGCATTCCGTCGGCGGTGGGCCGCGGGCCGGGCGCAGTGGGGAGATCGCCGTATCGTCGGCCGGTGCCGGGATCGACGGCTTCGGGCCAGACCTGCACCAATGGCTCGAGCACGAACGGTCGGGCGGCGATCGCGGGG
>JBEBJW010001715.1:0-1588 GCA_040079715.1 Myxococcota bacterium
CGGCGCGGCCGTCTCCGTCGAGGTCACCGGCGTCGAGGGTCATCCCGAACATGTCCGGCGCGTCGGACCCGGTGAACCGGAGGTCGGCGGCGTCGAACGGGGTCGGCCCGGGGGCGAGCGGCCCGAGGAACACCGCGACCTGGCCCGGTCGGTCGAACGCGAAGTACTGGTCGCGGGGCGCCCCGATCGCGAGGTCTGCGACGCCGTCGCCGTCGAGGTCGGCGATCGCGGCGTCGAACCCGGTGAAGTCACCCTCCCCGGCGTCGAACGACGCGGCGGGGGATGGTCCCGGTCCCGGGGTCCGACACCACGTACAGCCCGCCGTCGTAGCCGTTCCGACACGACGCGCCGACCACCAGCTCCGGGGCTCCGTCGCCGTCGAGGTCGGCCTCGCCGTCGACGGCCTGGCCAGCGCACTCGGATGCGTCGGCGGTGAGCATCACCGAGGCGTCGCGGAACGCGAGCTCCCCCTTGGCGATCGGCCCGTAGTAGACCGCGGCCTGCGAGGTGGGCCCGCTGACCCCGCCTCTCGCGCCGACGCACAGGTCATCGGCGCCATCGGCGTTGAGGTCGCCACATCCAGTGAGCCAGTATGGTTGTTCGTCGACCCCGTCGTAGGTAACCTGCAGCCAGGCCGATTCTGCATCGACCAATCCGGTCACCGGCCCTGCGTACAGATGCACCGACGAGATGGGTCCAGAGGTCTCGTCCACTCCGGTCAACACGAGGTCGTCGACGCCATCCCCCGTCAGGTCTCCGAGCACGGCTACGTCCGTGCCGAACTGGCTCGCGGTCGCGGGCGTGAGCACAGCGATCGCTACCCGATCGAGGCCGCCGCCCGCAGTTGTTCCATCGAGGAGATACGCGCCGCCGTTGCGGGACTCCGGGTCACGTGACTCCGAGGGGGTCCCGACCAGGACCGAGCCCACCCCGGACACGGTCCCGACGTCCAGCGCCCGACCCGCTTCATCCTGGGCCTGCTGGCCGTACCAGATCGTGTCGGGCACGATGGGCTCGGGAATCTTGGCCTTGCAGCCGACCAGGCTCACCACCAGATGAAGGTGCATCATCAGTGGTCCAAGCCGTTGTCGTCTTGGGTCAGGTGCTCGAGCACGCATCCGACGGCGCTCGCGGCGTTCGTCCACCGGACCTCGGGGTCGTCGTTCGGGTGGAGGGCGTCGTGCGTCGCGTTCCAGGTTCTGGGGTCGGCCGCGTCGATCAGATCCACCAGGTCGCCGAACGGTACGTTCTCGTCGGTGTACATGTCCCACCCGTACCTCAGGACGTCGTACTGGGTGCTACGGTGGCTCAGCGTCCCGGAACAGCCCAACGGGTCGGATGCGCTCACCAGGTCGTCAAGCCAGTCCCTGGCCGAGACGTACGACGCGAGCAGAGCCACTGGAACACCCTCGCACGACACGAGACCGTCCGGAGCATCCTGAAACGAGTCCAGGTCGAAGTCCGTGCCGTAGTGACGGTCGTAGTCACAATCCGAAGCGTTGGTGTTCCACAGCCAAGCGGCGTAGAAGTCGGCCCACCCCTCCTTGAGGGCGGTGCTGTACCACTCCTTGGTGGTGGTGCTGTGGCC
>JBEBJW010001716.1:0-1586 GCA_040079715.1 Myxococcota bacterium
TCGGTGTCCAGGTTGGCAGAAGGGGAAACCGAGGGCGCCGGGAGCCGAAACGCCCCAGGTCGGGCCAAAGCGCCACGCGAGCGGCCGGACGACGCCCGGGCCGCCGCCGCGCTCGGTGATCCGCCCCTCCGGGCCCGGTCGCACGACGTGCGGCTCGCGCTGCGGGTGGTCTGTCCGGGGCTCGGGGACGACGCAGCCGCGCTGGTGGTGTCGCCGGACGGCCGGTCGTTCGCCCGCCCGGACGGCCACCACGGCACGATCGGCAACGCGGACGCCGCCCGGCGGCTGCTGCTGAAGCTGGCGGAGGAGCGGCTCGCCCGGCCGGGGATCGCGGTCCCGTGGGATCGGCTGGTCGAGGCGGGGTGGCCGGACCAGCGGATCGTCGCGTCGGCGGCGCGCAACCGGCTGAAGGTCGCGATCGCCCAGCTCCGGAAGCTCGGGCTGCGGCCGCTGGTGCTCCACCGCGACGACGGGTACCTGCTCGACGGGGCGGTCCCGCTCCGGCTGGGTGCGCCCGCTCGCTGAGACGTCGATTGGCTGGGCGTTCGAGGCCGTGCATGCTGTACGCACCTGCGGTATTCAGCTCGAACCGAGGCGCCGATGATGACCCAGCTCCAGTTCTCGGTCGACGCGGAGATCGCAGCGCGGCTCGAGGCGCGCGCGAAGCAGCGAGGCACGACCCTGTCCCGGTACCTCGCTCAGTTGGTCTGCCGCGAGCTCGGCGACGCCTGGCCGGAGGGCTACCTCGATCGGGTGATCGGGAGCTGCGCGTCGGATCCGTTGGAGGAACCAGGAGATTCGCCCCTCCGCCGGTAGCGTGACGTCCGTCGGTCGGGCGAATCGCGTGCGAGGTGTGGACGCTCCTGAAAGCTAATGCTATTAGCTTTAGCATCAGGAGGGCGAGATGAGCCGGCACACGATGACGACCGCCGAGGGCGCGCTGGTGTACGACCTCGAGGGCGAGGGCCCACTGGTGGTGCTGATCTGCGGGATGGGGGACACCCGGGCGGCGTGGCGGCACGTGGTGCCCGCGCGGGTCGCGGGCGGGTACCGGGTCGCGGCGCTCGACCCGCGCGGGCACGGCGAGTCCGACGCCACGTTCGCGGCGTACACCCCGGAGGCCGTGTCGGACGACGTGATCGCCCTGGTCCGGTCGCTCGACGCCGGCCCGGCGGTGCTGGTCGGTCACTCGTTCGCCGGGGCGTCGGTGGTCCGGGCGGCGGCGCTGGCGCCGGAGCTCGTGGCCGGGCTGGTCCTCGTCGCGCCGATCGTCCGGGAGACGCTCGGGGCGCTCGGGGGCCGGGTGTTTCGCGGGCTGGCCAAGGCGCTGCTCCAGCCGTTCTGGGGCCCGTGGGTCTGGGGGGCGTACTACCGGTGGCTGTTCAAGGCCGGGGCCCCGCCGGACCACGAGGCCCACGTCGCGCGGGTGGTGGCGCTCCAGCGGGACCCGGCGCGTCGGCGGGCGATGATCGGCGTCGGGAGCGCGTCGAAGTACGCGTGCGGGGCGCTGGTCGACCGGGTGACGGTGCCGGTCCGGGCGGTGCTCGGGGCGCTCGATCCGGACTACGACGCGGTCACCGAGGCGG
>JBEBJW010001717.1:0-1581 GCA_040079715.1 Myxococcota bacterium
CCCCGCCGCCGACGCGCCCGCCACCGCGAGCGACGCCCCCGGATCCCGCCCGAGGGTCAGCTCGGTCGGGGTGACCGTCGCGGCCAGGACGGCCTCCGGCACGAGCTCGACCGCCTGGGCGACCGACACCTTCGCGCCGGTCGACGCCTTGCCCTTGGCGGTGATCGTCACCACCGACCGCTCGTCGACCGCCGGCGGCACGAACCCGAGGCGGTACACCCCGCCGCCGACCTCGGTCCACCGCTTGTCGACCCCGAGCGTCCGCACCGCGGTGAGCGACAGCCCGGTCATCGGCGTGCCGTCCGGGTTCAACGCCACGGCGTACAGCTCGACCGGCGCCCCTCCCCCGGTGACCGGCGCCACCGGCAGGATCTGGACCAGCCCGTCCGCCCCGAGCAACGCGGACCCGGCGGGCGCGTCGGCCGCCCATCCGATCCCCGGAGCCGCGATCACCAGTGCGACCAGCGCTGAGCGTACGTACACGGACCCTCCACGAGCGGCGGATTCTATCTCACCACCCGGGAGGAGCCGAGTCCCTTTGACGAGGTCCGAACGAACCTACCGCGCGTACGCCGCGAACTCCTGCGACAGCTCGAGCATCGTCTGCGCGATCGTCGCGAGGTCCTGCGGATCCGAGACCGATCCGACGCAGCTCGCGGAGTGGGTCTCGAGGTTGCCGGCGTACAGGTCGTCGCACGAGATCGAGGTGAAGTCGCGCAGGCACTCGCGGGCGGCCTGGCGGGCGAGGTTCACGTCGGTCAGGTTCTCCTCGGCGCGGTACAGGTCCGCCCCGATGCAGTCGGCGGTGAACGCCTGATCCAGCCGCTCGACGCACAGGTCGTACGGGGTGCCGCCCATCGCGTCGATCGCGGCCTGCGGGATCTGCCCGCCGAAGTCGCCGAGGATGCACTCCTCCGACCGGCCGCAGAACGTCTCGGCGTACCGCTGGCACAGCTCGGTGCCGGTCTCGGTCGTCGCGTCGCGGGCGGCGTCGAACGTCGCCACCGCGTCACCGGCCTGGCTGGCGCACGACGCAGGTGCCGTCGCGGTCTTGAGCGCGTCGATCGAACCGACGAACCCGTCGCAGGTCGCCGACGCCTCGTTGTCGTCGATCGCGTTCACGCACGGCTCGAGCAGCTTCGCCGACGCGGGATCCATCTTGCCGGTCTCGGCCTTCTCGCAGCTCGCGTCGGACGCGCGGGTCGCGTCGAGGCACGCGGTGGTCAGCGCCTCGGCGTCGACCTCGCGCTCGGTGCCCTGACAGGTCACCGCCCAGTCGCACAGCGCCTCGCAGTACGACCGCTTCGGCTCCCCGCTGCACGCGAGCACGGCCAGCACGGCCAACATTCCCCTGAACACCATGGTCTCCTCCGGTGCGGTCCGACGATCGCGGACCGCCTGCGATTCACAGCTCGCGGACGAAGATGAACCACGCCTGTCCGTTGGCGGACGTCCCGCACTTCGGCGAGTTGTCGTCAGCGCCCCAGTCGGTGCCGTCCTGCTGGTTGTTGTCCATCCCGCGGTCGTCGAAGTCGACGGTGAAGTCGTCCGGGCTGTTGCAGGCGTCCTCCCCCTCCAGGT
>JBEBJW010001718.1:0-1572 GCA_040079715.1 Myxococcota bacterium
TCGGTCGAGTACGACCGGATCGCCGCCAACTTCTCGTGGACCACGATCCAGCTCCTCCACCTGCTGCTCCGCCCGCTGTGGACCCGGGTGTTCAGCGGGGTCGACGTGCGCCCCGAGGACATCGCGCGGATCCGGACCGCGATGCGCGACGGGGCGGTGATCCTCGTGCCGTCGCACAAGTCGCACTTCGACTACGTGCTGATGTCGTGGGTCCTGTACGACCACGACCTGATCGTGCCCCACGTCGTCGCCGGGATGAACCTCGCGATCTGGCCGATCAGCGTCCTGCTCCGCGGCGCCGGCGGGTTCTTCGTCAAGCGGTCGTTCTCGGGGGATCGGCTGTTCCCCCCGGTGTTCGCGCGGTACCTCCGCGAGCTGATCCGCCAGGAGTACCCGATCGAGTTCTTCATCGAGGGCGGTCGGACGCGATCCGGGAAGTTGCTCCCGCCGAAGGTAGGGGTCCTGTCGATGGTGCTCGACGCGGCCGAGTTGCGATCGCACGGGCGCGAGGTGACGATCCTGCCCGTGGCCCTCGCGTACGAGCAGGTCGCCGAGGAGGGCGCGTACGCGCGCGAGCTCGGCGGCGAACAGAAGCGACCGGAGACCCTCGGGCAGCTCCTGAAGGCGCGCTCGGTGCTCAGCCGACGGTTCGGGCGGGTGTACCTGCGGATCGCCGACCCGATCCCGTGCGGTCCGCTGGTCGACGCGCGCGACGGGGTCGCGTCGTGGTCCGAGACCCCGGAGGCCGACCGGAAGCAGGCGCTCGGGCGGCTCGGGAACACGATCGTCCGCGAGCTCGGCGACCAGGTGGTGCTGCTCCCCACCTCGCTCGTCGCGCTGGCCCTGCTCGCCGCCCCGGTCCGCGCGATCCGGCACGGGGAGCTGCTCGACCGGATCCGGCGGCTGGACGCGCTGCTGCGGCACCTCGGGGTGAACCGGGCCGCGAGCCTCGACCGGTTCGACCAGGCGATCACCCAGGCGCTCGACCGGTTCGTCCGGGATCGGCGGATCACGCCGCTCGACCTCCACGGCGAGCGGGTGTGGGCGATCGATCCGGATCAGCGGATCACGCTCGACTACGCGAAGAACCAGGTCGTCCACCGCCTCGCGCCCGCCGGCCTGGTCGCGGCGGCGATCCGCCCGGTCTCGTCCGGGGCCGTGCCCGACCGACCGTTCACCGCGGCGGCGATCGCCGAGCGGTTCCGGCTGCTCGTCGGGACCCTCCGGCG
Source organism: Myxococcota bacterium (assembly GCA_040079715.1). Taxonomy (GTDB): domain Bacteria; phylum Myxococcota_A; class UBA796; order UBA796; genus JACKER01. The sequence goes on from JBEBJW010001718.1 coordinate 1,230, forward strand.
CGAGTTCATCTGGGACCGGGACGTCGACGCGATCCTCGCCGAGGGCCTCGCCCACCTGACGGTCCACGGGGCGCTGGTCGCCAACCCGGACGGGACGCACGCGGTCGCAGATCCGGTGCGGATCGGCGAGCTGTACGGGCTCGTCCGGTCGCTGCTCGAGGGGTACCTCGTCGTCGCGACCGACCGGTTCTGGCCCTCGACCCGGGACGCGCTGACCGCCGCGATCCACGCCGATCAGTCGGCGCTGGTGGCCGCGGGTGCGGTGACCCGTCCGGAGTCCCTGTCGGTGGTGATCCTCCAGAACGCCGTCGGCACCTACGTCGACGACGGCGTTCTGGAGGAT
>JBEBJW010001719.1:0-1572 GCA_040079715.1 Myxococcota bacterium
CAGCGCCTGTCGCTCGAGGTCGCCCTCCAGGCGATCGAGGACGCCGGGTACCGCGCGGCCGAGCTGCCGCGGCGGACCGGCGTGTTCGTCGGCGTCACCGCGTCCGAGTTCCGGACGCTGCTGTCGAGCCGGATCGTGGCGGTGCTGCTCGCGACCGGGATGCTCGGCGCGGCGCCGCCGGACCCGGACGTCCTGGCGCGGGCGGTCCAGAACGTGGTGCCGTCGCGGCCGTTCACGGCCCCCGGCGCCCTCGCGAACATGATCGCCGCCGCCGTCGCGCAGGAGCTCGATCTGCACGGCCCGGCGTACACGGTCGACGCCGCGTGCGCGTCGGCGATGATGGCGGTGTCCGACGCCGTCGCCCAGCTCCGGGCCGGCCAGATCGACGCCGCGCTCGCCGGCGGGGTCTACCTCCAGCTCAGCCCCGAGAACTACGTCGCGTTCTCGCGGATCGGCGCGATCTCCGCCAGCGGGCACTGCCGCCCGTTCGACGCCCGCGCCGACGGGTTCGTCCAGGGGGACGGGGCCGGCGCGGTCCTGCTGAAGCGGCTCGACGACGCGGTGCGAGACGGCGACCGGATCTACGCGGTGATCCACGGGATCGCCACCAACAACGACGGGCGGGGCGACGGCCCGATGGCGCCGGTCCTCGCGGGGCAGGTCGACGTGATCCGCGCCGCATGGGCGGACGCGCGCCTCGACGCCGCCAGCGATCCCGGGCGCCTCGGGTACCTCGAGGCCCACGGGACCGGCACCGACGTCGGGGACGAGACCGAGCTCCGGGGGCTGCGCGAGGCGCTCGGTGACCGCGCCCGGTCGGTGATGCTCGGCTCGGCCAAGGCGAACGTCGGCCACACGATGTCCGCCGCCGGGATCGCCGGGATCATCCGGACCGCGCTCGCGATCCACCACCGCACGATCCCGCCGATGGCCGGGTTCGCGTCGGCGAAGCCCGAGGTCCACCTCGACGGCGAGACGTTCGGCGTCCCGACCGCGCCCACGGCGTGGGACCGGACGGACCGGGTGGCGGGCGTGTCGTCGTTCGGGTTCGGCGGCACCAACGGGCACGCGGTGCTCGGCGCGGCTCCGACTCCGACCCGGGCCGTCGAGCACGCCCAGCTCGAGCTGGTCCGGTTCTCGGCGCCCGACGAGCCCGGGCTCAAGCGCGCGGCGGCCCGGCTCGCGGCGGCGGTCCGCGACGAACCGACGGCCTCGGTCGCGGCGATCGCCCGCTCGCTCGTCCCCCGGCCGGGCCTCGCCCACCGGGCGGCGCTGGTGGCCGGTGACCGTGAGACGCTGCTCGGCGCCCTCGACGCGGTCGCCCGCGGTGAGCACCCGAAGCACGCGGCGATCGGCCACACCCACGGCCCGGCGCCGAAGGTCGCGCTGCTGTTCCCGGGCCAGGGCGCGCAGCGGGTCGGGATGGTCGCCGCGGTCCGGGATCGGTTCCCGGTGGTCGCCGCGGCCCTGGCCGAGGCGGAGCGCGACCTCGCGGACCTGCTGCCGATACCGCTCGGCGAGCTGCTGTACGGCGCCGCGGCGTCGCCCGAGCAGGCCGAGGCGCCGTACAGC
>JBEBJW010001720.1:0-1570 GCA_040079715.1 Myxococcota bacterium
CTCTCGGACAGCTCGCGATCGGTCCACGGCAGGACCGCGATCCCGGCGCCGACCAGAAGCCCGACCACCCCTGCCATCCCCGCGGTCGCGATCATCGCACCCTCCGCTCGAACTGTATGGAACGCCTGTTCAGGTGTCAAGCGTTCAGTGCCGGGTCCGCGTCGGTTGCGCGACTCGCCCCCCGACGACTACAGAGTGCCCGGTCGGTGTGCCAGAATCTGTCCGCCTCCCCGGGACCGTGATGTGTCGTCCGTGAACAAGGGCCAGAAGCTCGTCCAGATGCTCGAGCTGATGACGCGGCGGGGCGGGGTCCGCGCGAGCGAGCTGGTCGAGCGGTTCGAGCTCGACGCCCGCACGATGCGGAGGTACCTCGCCGATCTCCGCGAGCTCGACCTGCCGGTGCGGGACGAGGGTCGGGGCGACGATCGGATGATCACGATCGACCCGCGGTGGCGTCGGACCGGCGTCCAGCTGTCGCTCGCCGAGGTCCTGTCGCTCCACTTCGGGCGTCGGCTGTTCAACTTCCTCGAGGGCACCAGCTTCACCGAGGACCTCGAGGGCGCGATCGAGCGGCTCGAGCCGGCGATCAGCCGGGCCCACCGGGATCTCGCCCGCCAGCTCGACACGAAGTTCCTGGCGGTGCCCGAGCCGGCGAAGGACTACCGGCAGGTCGCGGAGGTGCTCGACGAGCTCGTGACCGCCCTCGTGTACAACAACGCGATCGAGGCCCGGTACCGGAACCTCACCACCGGGGTCGAGACGCACCGGGTGCTCCACCCGTACACCCTCGCCACGTTCCGCCAGGGGCTGTACCTGTTCGCGCTCGACGTGGACTCGAACGTTGTCAAGACCTACGCGGTCGAGCGGTTCGTCGACGTGGTGCGGCGCCGGTCGGACCACTTCGCCCTGCCCGCGGGCTGGCGGCCCGAGGCGCACATCGCCCACGCGTTCGGGATCATCTCCGGCCCGCCGGACGACGTGGCGATCGCGTTCGCCGAGCGGATCACCGCCTACGTGCGCGAGCGGACCTGGCACCCGACCCAGACGTTCCGGACCCTGCCGGACGGACGGATCGAGCTGCGGATGCAGGTCGCGGCCACCGTCGAGCTCCAGACGTGGATCCAGGGGTTCGGGGCCGACGCCGAGGTCCTGTCCCCGCCGGCCCTCCGCAAGTCGGTCGCCGACGCGCTCCGGGCGGCCGCCGCGCGGTACGGGGCCTGATGGCTGGCGCGTTCCAATGGCCCGGGGACGGGGATCCGCGCGATTTCTCGGTCGAGCTCGAGGCTGCCTTCGCTGGCACGCCCCTGGACGCCCTCACCGCGGCGTGTCGGGACGCGGACCTCGTCGGGGGCTCGCTCGAACCCGCCGAGCGCCTCGCCGCCGCCCTCGGGCTCGACGCGCCGCTCGAGGACACCGACGGGGCGGTGAGCCCGGCGGACCGGATCCCGTCCGACGATGACTGGGTGCGGATCGCGACCGACCTCGACCCGGCGATCGGGGCGGCCGCGCCCGACGTTGTCCTCGGGCGGTGGGCCGACGGGGCGGATCGGGCCTCGCTCCGGGCCGCGGT
>JBEBJW010001721.1:0-1568 GCA_040079715.1 Myxococcota bacterium
CTTCCCGACCGTGACGAGATCCGGGCGGACCCCCCACCGGTGCGACGCGAGCGGCGTCCCCGCCCGGCCGATCCCGCACTGGACCTCGTCGGCGATCAGCAGCGCCCCGCGCGCCCGGCAGATCGCCGCGACGCCCGCGAGGAACCCGTCCGGCGGGACCACCACCCCGGCGAGCCCCTGGATCGGCTCGACGATCACCGCCGCCACGTCGTCGTCGACCGCGGCCCGGACCGCGTCGAGGTCACCGAACGGGACGAACGTGACGTCGCCGTGCGCGGGCTGGTGCTGGTCGCGGTAGTGGTGCGACACGCCGACCGCGCCGATCGTGCGCCCGTGGAACCCGTCCTCCATCGCCACGATCCGCGTCCGACCGGTCGCCTTGCGCGCGATCTTCAGCGCGGCCTCGTTCGCCTCGGCGCCGCTGTTGACGAAGAACGCGCGATCGGTCTCGGTGAACCGACACAGCTTCTCGGCCGCCCGCCGGCGGACCGGCACGTCGCACACCGTGGTCAGGAACGAGAGCTGGCGCGCCTGGCGGGTCAGCGCGTCGACCCACCGCGGGTGGCCCTGGCCGAGCAGCGTGACCGCGTGGCCGCCGTAGAAGTCCCAGTAGGTGCGCCCGTGGTCGTCCCACAGCAGCGCGCCCTCGCCGGACACGAACGTCACCGGCAGCAGCCCGGCGCCCACGGTGTCGAGCAGGTGGTCCATCGCCCCTCCGGTCACGGCGTGCACGCCGGGATGAACAAGCCGGTCGCCTCGGGGAGCCCGAGCGCCAGGTTCGCGCACTGGACGGCCTGGGCGGCGGCGCCCCGACCGATGTTGTCGATCGCGACCAGCACGGTGGCGAGGCCGTCGCGCGGGTGGACCGCGAGATCGGCCAGCGCGGTGCCGCGGACGTGCCGGACCTCCGGCGAGCCCTCGCGCAGCCGGATCAGCGGGCACCCGGCGTACGCGTCGGCGACGATCGCGACCGGATCGACCCCCGGGGCGACCGGCACGAAGCAGGTCGCGAAGATCCCGCGATCGAGCGGCGCGCTGATCGGGACGAACTGGAGCGCCGGCGCCTCCCCGCTCGCGGCGAGGGTGGCGAGGAACGCGAGGACCTCGGGCCCGTGCCGGTGCTGGCCGACGCTGTACGCCCGCAGGTTCGCGAACCGCACCGGGTGGTGGGCGGCGGCGACCGGGGTGGCGCCGGACCCGGTCGAGCCGGTGGCCGCGGCGACGCACACCGTGCCCGCGACCGCCCCCGCCTTCACGAACGGCCCGACCGCCAGCTCGATCGCGGTGGCGAAGCACCCGGGGGCGGCGATCCGCTTCGCGCCGACGTACCGCTCGCGGACGAGCTCCGGCGGCCCGTACACCCACCCGGAGGCGCCCCCGCCGTGGGGAGGCCGGTGGTCCGACGACGCGTCGACCACGAGCGGCGCGTCGACGAGCGCGGCGGCGAGGCCCTTCGCGGCGCCGTGCGGGGTGGCGAGGAACACCAGATCGAGCTTCGCGAGCGCGGCCGGGTCCACCGGGTCGAGCGCGCGATCCACGAACCCGGTCAGGGCGGGGACGTGCGCCGC
>JBEBJW010001722.1:0-1565 GCA_040079715.1 Myxococcota bacterium
ACGCTGGGTTGGACGGTGCGTTGGACACTGGGTTGGACGCCGAGTTCTGCGTCGAGGGAGGGGGTGGACGGTTCGATCGACGGGCCGTGTCGCTTCGCCATGGGGCGGAGCCTATCGCACCCGCGGTTCGATGCGGAGTCGTCCCGTGACCGACCGCGCCGGGGCCGTCCCCGAACCGCTCACGCGCACTCGGCGTCGAGCAGGAGGCCGAGGGGACCGCCGGGCGCGGCGCGGCCGAGCAGGGTGAACCAGCTGAACAGCTCCGGGGCGCGATCCTGCAGGTCCGAGGACGCTGGATCGCCGAGGAGGTGCGACGGGTACTCGAGGTGGAGCTGCACCTGGTACGGCGGCTCGAGCCCGTCGTCGCGCACGTCGGCGTCGCCGGCGTCGCCGCGCGGCGGCAGCTCGCACAGCTCGCCGTCCCACCCGTGCCGGTCCGGGTCGAACCATTGAGCGGATCGGGCCCGGAGGCTCACACGGACGCTGATCGCCCTCCGTCGCGCTATGGGAACGACACGCGCGTGACGGAGCTCACCGCGCAGTCACCTGGGGCGATCGGAATGTCCAGGTCATGATCACCTCACGGGAACATTACAGGTGTCAGCCGATTCTGGGACCTGCAGAGAAATATCGAACCACGCACACCGCGCCGATCGTCCACCCGATCCCACCCAGCACGTCGACCGCGTAGTGCCAACCGACCGGGATCACCGACACGACGACCAGCCCGTTCAACACCGCGATCGCCGGTCCGAGGCCTCGGAACCCCCGGACCGCACGGGCGATCAACAGCGCGAACACCGTGTGGAAGCTCGGGAAGTTCAGGAACCCGTACACGGTGGTCACGTCGGTGAGCGTCCCGGCGCGGAGCGCGTGCAGCACGTCCACGTACGGCGGGATCGGCGGCTGGACCGTGTACCGGGCGGCGTAGTACACCGCAGGCCCCTCGGCCGGCAGCGCCCACAGCAGCGCGATCGACGCGACGCCCGCCACCGACACCACCGCGGTGTACTCCCACAACCGACGGAGGTCGCGGACCACGAACAGGAACAGCGGCAACAGCAGCAGGAGCTGGGTGTCGATCGACCCGTACACCAGCCGCAGCACGGGCAGCAGCCCGTGGGCCTCGCACCACCCGTAGGTGCGCCAGTGCTCGATCCCGAGCGCCTCCTCCGGCCACGCCAACCACCGGTCCGCCAACGACAGCGAGTGCGGGAGCACCAGGTAGTCGGCGACGGTGATCGCGAGCGGGATCCACCGGTAGAACAGCAGCAGCTCGACCGCCTCCGGGGCCACGGCGAACGCCGCCCGGAGCCACGGCATCGTGATCTTCGGCGCGATCACCGGGTACGCCCGGTGGAGCACCACGGCGATCGCCGCGATCGCCACCACCAACGCCGCGGTCTGGCGCAGCGCATCGTTGTCGAGCGGATCGAACCGCGCGAACGGCCACAACGCCAGGTCGAACGCGGTGCACACCGCCATCGCGCCGTAACAGATGCGCCGGAGCGCTCGGGGATCGGTCACCGCGGCAGCATCGCAGAGCCGGTGCCGGATCTCCAGCA
>JBEBJW010001723.1:0-1563 GCA_040079715.1 Myxococcota bacterium
CCCCTCACCCGGATGCTCGGAGTCACCGGGACCGTCGACCCCGACCGGGCCCACCGGATCGTCGCTGCCTACGTGCTGGCGTTCTTCGACCGGCACCTGAGGGACCAGCCCGAGCCGTTGTTGGACGGGCCGGACCCTCGCTTCCCCGAGGTCCACCTGTCGTCCCGCTGATCGGCCCGTTCGATCCGCTCCCGGTGGCAGGTCGTGGACCGACCGGAACGACGGTTCACGCCAAGAAAGCCACTCGGTAGGTCGCCGCGAGGTCGAGGCGAGGCTCGACAGGGCCCGAGCGAGATCGCGCCCCTCGGGCGCCCGCAGACGTCCGCAGACGTCCCGCGAGCGATGGTCCGTCACCCGAGGGTCACCCCTCGCTCGCCGGGCCCGCGGGCGACGATCGCGCGGTGGTTCGCGAAGCTGTGGTCGTGGACCGGTCCTCCGGCTCCCGCACCGCGGGCTTCGGGTCCATCCTGCGCGGCGCGAGGCACCGGCGTGGTTCGTCGCCGGGTATGGTGGGTGGTGGTGACATCGCGCCGCGGCCGGCCGAGCGGATCGGCCTGAAGGTGCCCGCCGGCGCCTCGAGCGCGGGGTCCGGAGGAAGGTCGTGCCGAATCGTGGGATCACGAGCCCGTGGCCGTTCGTCGCCCTCACCTTCGCGCTGGCGGTGCCGTTGTGGGTCGTCGGGGCGTGGGTGGACGTGGAGCTGCTGCCTCGCCTGCCCCTCGCGGCGCTCACGGTCGTCGCGCCGCTCGGCGCCGCGCTGATCCTGGCTCCGGACCGGCGCGCGCTGCTGGTCCGCGCGGTCGATGTCCGGAAGCTTCCGGTGTGGGCGTGGCCCGTCGTCGGCCTCCCGCTCGCCGAGCGGACCCTGTCGTGGTTCGTCCTGCGGTGGAGCGGCACGCCGATCCCCACGCCGGAGGTGTCGCTCCTGCCCGCTGTGGGGCTCACCGCCTTGTTCCTCGTCGCCGGGGCGGCCGAGGAGCTCGGCTGGACCGCGGTCGCGACCGACCCGCTGGTCGCCCGCCTCGGTCCGATGGGTGCCGGCCTCGCGCTGGGCGCCGTCTGGGCCGGGTTCCACCTCGTTCCGCTCGCGGAGGCGCACCGCTCTTGGGGCTGGGTCGCGTGGTGGTCGCTCGGGACCGTCGCTGCGAGGGTCGTGATGGTCTGGCTGTACGAGCGGACCGGCCGCAGCGTGTTCGCCACGATCGCGTTCCACGCCGCCCTCAACCTCGCGTGGCAGCTGTTCCCGGTGCAGGGCTCGTTCTACGATCCGCGCGTGTCGAGCCCGATCCTGGCGGCGATGGCGGCGGTGCTGATCGGCGCCGCCCACGCGCGGCGTCGCCTCGGGTGATGCGCTCCGGACCGCCGACCGGTGCGGCGCGTCCAGCAGCTCGACGCGCAGCGACACTCGCCCGGGCAGGCCTCAACCCCCGATCGACCACACCCGCACCGTGCCGTCCGCGTGCCCCGTCACGAACCCCGCCGGCCCCGTCGAGGCCGCCGTCGGCTCCGCCACCGCCGGGTCCCGCGGGACCGCCGTGAGCGGCTCGGGGGCCGCCGTCGCGC
>JBEBJW010001724.1:0-1562 GCA_040079715.1 Myxococcota bacterium
TGCTGGAACCGGTCCGCCGGATCGACGGCGATCGCCCGGTGGATCCACGCCTCGAACCCGTCGGGGACCGGGGTGCTCGGGGTGAACGGCGCGATCGCCCCGGCGAGGTGCCGGTCGCGCGTCTCCTCGGCGGTCGAGCCGTCGCCGAACGGGGGCGTGCCGCACGCGAGCACCCACGCGACGCACCCGAGGCCGTACAGGTCGGTCCACGGGCCGAACGCGCGCCAGTGCTGGGTGAACTGCTCGGGCGCCATGTAGGTCGGGGTGCCGCCGGCGACCGGGCCGTCGTCGTGCGGGTTGCGGGCCCGGGCGAGCCCGAAGTCGCCGAGGCGCACCTGGTCGCCGGGGTGGACCAGCAGGTTCCCGGGCTTCAGATCGCAGTGGAGCATCCCGTTCGCGTGGGCGTGGGCGAGCGCGCGGAGGATCCCGACCAGCGACCGCCGGAGCGACCCCCACCCGAGCTTGCCGCGGCGGCGCGACAGCGACCCGAGCGGGGCGAGCTCCATCACCAGGTACGGAGATCCGGCGGCGAGCCGCCCGCCGACCGCCTCCTCGGTCGAGGCCGGGATCTCGCCGAAGTCGTAGATCGGCACGACGTTCGGGTGCCCGAGCGCCGCCACCGCGCGGACCTCGGTCCGGAACGCCGTGCGGAACGCGGGATCCCGCGCGAGCTCGGTCATCATGACCTTGACCGCGACGGGGTGCCCCTCGGACTCGTGCACCGCGCGCCAGACCTCGGCGGTGCCGCCGCGGGCGAGGGGCTTCTGGAGCAGGAACGGCCCGAGCGGAAACGCCATCACCCTTCCGGGGACGCGGGCGGTGACCAGTCGAGCAGCCGATCGACCGCGTCGAGCAGCAGCGGCGCGGTGTCCGGCCCGAGGGAGTTCGTCTCCTCGTAGTGGTCGCCGTCGGCCTCGAGCAGGTACGGCACCGACCCGACCTCGAACGTGTACGGGGGCATCACGTACCCGATCTGGTCGTTCGCGAGCCCGATCACCCACGCGTCCCCCCCGCCGAGCCGGTCGAGCAGGTACGGGCCGGGCGGGGCCGCGGCGAGGTCCGGCGGGTTCGGGTTCGCGGGGTCGACCAGCGACTGGTTCGGCGGGGTGAACGCGCCGTCGTACCCGCCGATCGCGAGCTCCGGGAACGGCTCGCCGGGGAGGCACAGCAGCCGGAGCGGGCCGATCTCGACCAGGCCGACCTCGGTCGCCACGTCCGGGCGGTTGCCGGCGTCGACCGGGAGGGCGGGATCGAAGTGGTACACCGTGCGGTGGTCGAGCGTGCCCATCAGGAACATCGCCTGGAACCCGTTGTTGACCACCGGCACGAACAGCTCGGCCCGGCGGGCGGTGATCGCCGGCGCGGTCACCCGGGGCGCGCCGGCGATCGCGTCGAGCGCCATCCCGCCGAGGAGCTGGCCGAGCGTGTCCGCCTTGTCGAACGACCGCTCGGGCGGGATCGCGCCGGTCGGAGCCTCGACCGCGGCGTGCAGCGACGTCATCATGCCGCCGACGGTGCCGTTCAGGAACACCGCGACCCCGCCGACCCCCGGCCGGTGCCCG
>JBEBJW010001725.1:0-1558 GCA_040079715.1 Myxococcota bacterium
CGGCGGGCGGCGTGGAGGCGGAACGCGTCGACGGTGGTGGTGGCGTAGGCGAACTGACGGGTGCTGGCGACCATCGGGGTGTCTCCGGTGAGAGGGGACCGAGCGGAGGGAACGAACGGAACGAACGGAACAGGGGACGGACGGCCGGGCGTCAGGTCTCGACCTGGCGATCGCGCCACCAACCGCCGGTGCCGGTGCGGTGGGCGCGGACGATCGGCGGCAGCTCGACCGGGGTGGCGGCGATCCGCGCGAGCGACCGGCGGGTGATCTCGTCGAGGTGCCGGTTCGCCCGGAGGCTCCGCCAGCCGGTCGGCGACCACAGGTACTGCTCGGCCGGCGCCGCGGTCTTCGACATCGGGTGCCGGGTCTCGCTGCACTGCACGATCTGCTTGAACGGCTGGTTCCGGTCGCGCCGGAGCACCCGCCCCGCCATCTGGATCGTGCACCCCTTGCCCGACGGGCGGCAGAACACCGTCTTCAAGGTCGGGCAGTCGAAGCCCTCGACCAGGATCGCCATGTTGATCAGCACCCGGGTCTCGCCGGCCTCGAACGCCGCGAGCTGCTGCTCGCGCGGGCTCGTCGCGGTGACCACGTCGCACGGGATGTCGACGGCCCGCAGGCGCTCGGCGAGGTCGACGCACTCGTCGCGGCGGTGGAAGAACGCGAGCGACGACCCCCACCGGTCCGGGTCGGAGCTCAGCAGCCCGGCGACGACCTCGGGGGTGTACCGCGGCACCGTGTAGTGGTGGTAGGGGCTCAGGTACCCGTCGGCGATCAGCGTCGCGATGCCGGCGTCGCGGATCACGCGGTCGAAGCACAGCTTGATCCGGTCGGTCCGGTACGGGGTCGCCGACAGCCCGAGGGTGAACGTCGGGCGGGTCCGGCAGTGGAGGTTCGCCATGCTGGCCGCGGCGTCGTGCTGGGCCTCGTCCACCACCAGCAGATCGACCGCCGGCGGGTCCTTGTCGAACATGCTGATCGGGGTGAAGTCCAGGCCGAACCCGGCGCGGGCGTTCTCCTCGAGTGCTTGGGACAGCAGGTTCCGCCGCATCGCGACCCACCCGACCCGGGCGCCGGTCGCGCGCTGGATCGCGGCGGCGATCGACAGGCCCATCACGGTCTTGCCGCTGCCGGTCGGGCTCTCGATCAGCACGCTGGTCGCGGGGACCGGCTCGTCGTCGGGGCGGGTCCGGTGGGTGCCGGCGAACATCGACACCGCGGCGGCGGCGATCCGGCGCTGGTAGGCGCGGGGCTCGACGGTCGAACCGGCGATCACCGCGTCGATCGCGGCGGACGCGCCGTCGGCGGTCGGGGGCAACAGCTCGGGTCGGAACAGCGGTCGAGCGGGAGAAGCGGCATTCATCGGCGCTCCGAAGGGAACGGACCGGGCCGGCGCGGCGTCGGTCGAGGACTGGGACTACCGGGGGGCCGGGTCGACCATTTCAAAATGATCGTGATTACAAGAAGATTTTTCCGCGAACAGGCCGCAGGCTGCCGTCGGACGGATCCGGGCCACGGACCCTGGCCAGCCCTGCGTCCTCGACCCTCCCCCCTCCCG
>JBEBJW010001726.1:0-1555 GCA_040079715.1 Myxococcota bacterium
TCAGTACGGCACGAGCGCGACCGCGTACCGGTCGAGCTCGGCCCGGAGTCGGGCGTAAGCGGCTGCGGCGTCCGGGTCGAGCGGCGCGTCGAGCAGGTTCGGGCCGTCGTCCGACCGCCCCGCGAGGTCGAACAGGCTCTCCGCCCCGCCCTCCCCGACCATCAGCTTGAACCGCGCGTCGCGCACCGCCCGCTGGTCCGACGTGCGGGGCGCGGAGACCCCGAGCGGTCGGAAGTGCTCGGTGTACACCATCTCCCGGCCGGGGGCCGCGGGGTCGCGCAGGAACGGGACCAGCGACTGGCCGTCGATCGGCACCGGGCCTTGCTCCTCGCTCACGAGCGCGGTCGGATCGACCCCCGCGAGGTCGGCGACGGTGGCGAACAGGTCCACCACGTGCACCAGCGCGGCGGACTCGGACCCGGGGACCGCGACCGGCGGCCCAGCCACGATCAGCGGGACCCCCACGCCGCCCTCGAACATCGTCTCCTTCGCGTGCGCCGGGTCCCACGGGGGGAGCGTCGCGTGGTCGGGGGTGCCGTTGTCGCCGACGAACAGCACCACGGTGTCGGTCTCGTCCACCTCGGCCAGCAGCCGTCCGAGCTCGGTGTCGAGCGCCTGGACCACCGCGTGGTACAGCCTCGGCTCGTTCACCAGCGGCCCCGGATCGACCGGATCCAGCGCCGGGGGCGGCGCGGTCAGCGGCTTGTGCGGCGCGTTGAACGCCAGGTACAGGAACCACGGCTCCGGCATCGCCGCGATCCGATCGATCGCCTGGTCCACCTGGTGGGTGGTCGCGTAGGTGGTCACCCAGCCGAGGGCGCCGTTCAGGTCCTCCTCCCACTCGAAGTACGAGAACGGGTGGTGCGGATCGCTGTTCTCGTCGAGGTTCCCCATCGTGACGGCGTACCAGTCGAACCCCTGGGCCCCGGGGTGGTTCAGGTTCGACGGCGACCCGAACGACGACTGGTGCCACTTGCCGATCGCCGACGTGGCCCACGCGTCGGGCGCGGTGGCGAGCACCTCCGGGATGGTGAGCTCGCGGAGGGGCAGCTCGAACGCGCCGGACTCGGGGGACAGGTTCCCGCCGACCCCGGTGCGACGCCCGTACCGGCCGGTGAGCAGCGCCGACCGGCTCGGGGAGCACGTGTCGTACGCCCAGGCGTTGCGGAACAGGACCCCGCGCGCCGCGAGCGCGTCGAGGGTGGGCGTGGGGGGCGGATCGGGGTGCTCGCCGTACGCCGCGACCTTGTCGCCGCCGAGCTCGTCCGCCACCACGAGCAGCACGTTCGGCGGGCGGGCCGATGCGCCGCCCGACTCCGACGGCCCGGGGTCGGACAGCCCGGTCGGCCCAGGCTCCGGCGATGGGCCCGGCCCAGGGCCGGCGCACGCGGTCAGCAGCGCGAGCATCGGCCCACTGTACCGCGCCCCCGGCTCACTGCCAGAACGACCACCACGGCTTCTGCTTCGGCTTCTGCTGCTTCGGCTTCCCGTCGGACCCGGAGCGGGGCTGGTCGGCCGGGGGGCGGTCGAGCCCGGCGCGGGCGGCGCGGGTCAA
>JBEBJW010001727.1:0-1551 GCA_040079715.1 Myxococcota bacterium
ACCTCGGAGCGGGCGGGAGCGACGCGGCGGTCCGCACCACCACCGTCCGGGTCGGGTTCCGGCTCGTCGGCGCGGACGGGGTCGTGCTCGACGCAGTGCCGGACGCGGTCGTCGCCGATCGGTGGCGCGGGACCGACGACCGCCCGGCGCCGTCGGCGGAGGCCACGATCGACGAGCTCGCGGGGTCGGCCGGGATCGCGTACGCCCGGCGCCTCGCGTCGGTCCGGGTCGACGTGACGCGCCCGTACTACGTTCGCGGGGCGCGTGGCCTGCGCGAGGCCCACTCTGCCGTCGTCGCGGGCGACTGGCAGCGCGCGGTGCGGCTGTGGTCCGAGGTCAGCGGCGCCGCCCACCCGGTCGCCCAGGCGCGCGCGCGGTACGATCTGGCGATCGCGTACGAGGTCGACGGGCAGGTGAAGCGGGCGCTGGACGAGGTCGAGCTCGCGCTGGCGCTCGACGACGATCCCCGGATCGCGCGTTACCGTCGACAGCTCGCGGACGCGCTCGCGGCGTCGCGGGTGTTGCGGCATCCGGCAGAGGGAGAACTGCGATGAGCGAAGGCGACGAGACGATCCTCGACCAGGCGAAGGCCGGGATCGGCGGGGTGGCGGTGCCGGAGGCGGTCCGGACCGCGGCGTTCGACCACTTGACCCGCTGGTGGACCGGCGAGCCGTTCGCGGCGTACCGACCGGCGATCCGCTCCCTCGTCGCCGCCGGGCGGTTCGACGAGCTGGTCGACGCGTTCCGCCAGGTCCTCCCGTTCGGCACCGGCGGGCGCCGTGGGTCGGTCGGCGTCGGACCGAACCGGATCAACCCGTGGACCGTCGCCACCAGCGTCCAGGGCCACGTGAACTGGCTGCGGACCACCGGGCGGGCGGCTCCGTCGGTGGTCGTGGCGTACGACGTGCGGCGGTTCGTCGACGCGAAGGGGATCTACGGCGCGGACCTCGGCGACAGCCCGATCCGGAACCTGTCGAGCCGCGACCTGGCCGAGCTGGCGGCCCGGGTGTACGCCGCGAACGGGGTGACGGTCCACCTGCTGGCCCGCGGCGCGGCGGGCTGGGTGTCGACCCCCGAGCTGTCGTTCACGATCCGGGAGCTCGGCGCCGACGGCGGGATCAACGTGTCGGCCTCGCACAACCCGCCGGACGACAACGGGGTCAAGGTGTACGACGCGGCGGGCGGCCAGCTCGCGCCGCCAGACGACGAGGCGCTGCTCGACGTGGTCGCGACCGTCACCGACGCGACGGTGATCGGGTGGGACGAGGCGGTCGCGTCGGGCTCGCTGCGGTGGCTCGATCCGGACGTGCACCTCCGGTACGTCCACACCGCGGCGTCGGCGGCCCCGGCCGGTTCGCGGGCGATCGGCGTGCTGTACACGCCGCTCCACGGGACCGGGGTGGTCCACGAGGCGCTCGCCGCGGCGCGGTTCGCCTGCACGCTGCACGCCCCGCAGGCCAGCCCCGACGGCGCGTTCCCGACCGTCCCCGGTCACACCGCGAACCCCGAGCTGCCGGAGGTGATGGCCCACGCGATCGCCGCCGCCGGCCC
>JBEBJW010001728.1:0-1549 GCA_040079715.1 Myxococcota bacterium
CCCCCACCACCGACGCCGCCGCCGCCGCGCCGGAGCTCCGGACCTATGCGGTCCCGCCCGGGTACGCCGATCGGGTGGTCGGGGCGCTGAACCGGGCGTTCGAACGTGCAAACGGCAATGTCGCCCGCGCGACCGCCGGGCCGTCCGGGTCGGTGGTGGTGGTCGGCCCGCCGGGGGTGCTCTCCGGGGTCGAGCGGCTGGTGGCCGAGCTCGCGTCGACCCCGCCCGAGCCGCCGCACAACGTCCGCCTCGACTACTGGGTCGTCCGCGGGGTCCCGGGCGAGGCCGCGCGCGGTCCGGGCCTCGCGCCGGTGTCGGACGTGCTCGACGCGGTGGCGGCGGTGGACGGACCGCAGTCGTTCGCGCTGCTCGCCGCCCGGTCGCTGACCAGCCTCGACGGAGACCAGGGCAAGATCGACGACGAGGCGCTCGAGCTGCGCCAGATCGCGTCGATCGAGCCCGGCGGCGCGGCGGTGGTCGCGGACGTGTCGGTCGCGGTCCCCGGCGGCGCCCACACCGAGACTCGGCTGGTGCTCGCGCCCGGCAAGACCGCGGTGCTGGCGCAGGCCGGGGTCACCGACGAGGCCGGCGCCGTCGGCCAGCTGTACGTCCTCGTCCGCCCGACCCTGCCCTGATCGGCCGCGCGTGGAGCCGCCGTTCGACCGGGCCGCGCTCGAGTCCCTGTACGTCCGCCTGGAGAAGCCGTTGTACAACGTCGTGTACCGCTGGGTGTGGGACCCGACCGTCGCCGAGGACATCGTCCACGACACGTTCGTGCGCCTGTGGAGCGCCCGGCGGCAGGTCGTCACCGCGACGGTCGAGCCGCTGGTGTACCGGATCGCGCTGAACCTGGTCCGGAACCGACGCCGCTGGCACCGGCTGCGGACGTTCCTCGGCCTCGACGGGCTCCGGGCGGGGGCGCCGCCCGCGGACGAGGCCCTCGCGGACCACCACCGCGCCGACCGGGTGCGGGCCGCGATCGACGCGCTGCCGGACAAGCTGCGGACGGTGATGGTGTTGACCGCGTACAGCGGCCTGTCGTACGCGGAGATCGCAGCGCTCACCGGGACCCCGGAGGGGACGGTCGGCTCGCGGCGGAACCGCGCGATCGCGCTGCTCCGCGCGGCGGTGGGAGGCGAAGATGGCTGAGGCCGATCCGCAGTGGTTCCCGGTGCTCGAGCCGCCCCCGGGCGGGCTTCGACGGCTGCGCGACCGCCTCGACGGTCGGCGGGCACCGTGGTGGGCGGGGTTCGCCCCGGTCGTGCCCGCGCTGATCGCGGCGACGCTGGCGGTCGGGTGGTGGCTCGAGGCGCAGCCGCGCGCGGCGCCGATCCCGGTCGACGCGGCGCTACCCACGCTCGCCGGGCCGGGCCCGCTCGGGGCGCAGGCGCCGCCGGTGTCGCTCGCCGACGGGTCGGTGCTGATCCGGGTCGGGGGGATCCGGGTCGAGTGACCGCCACCCGCGGCTCGGGGCCCAGCTAGAGCACCGAACAGAAACCCTCCCGTCGCCCGCTGGGCGGTCTCGTCCGGGGGACGTGCCGGTCCTCGG
>JBEBJW010001729.1:0-1548 GCA_040079715.1 Myxococcota bacterium
GGCGGGTCAGAGCACCGGCTCGATCTGCCGCATCAGATCGACGAAGACGCGCTCGACTTCTCGCTCGCCGTCGAGCACCACCACCGGCTCGCGATCGATCGCCCGGAGCGCCGCGCGGAGGCAGGCCTGCTGGAGCGCCTGGCCGGCCTCGGTGCCCGCACCGGTCTCCCACGGGCGGCTGGCGGCGGTCGGGCCGGCGTCGTAGCCGAGCTCGGTGAACACCACGTACTTGCCGGTGGCCGCGTGGAACGCGCGGAGCCGGGCGTCGATCCGGTCCCACCCCGCGTCGAGCGCCGCGTCGTCCGGGATCCCGGCCCCCTCGACCACCGGGAAGTACGCCTGGATCCCGGCGGCGTCGACCGCGTCCCAGAACGGCACCCGCTCGAACGCGTCCCAGTTCGCCGCATAGGTCAGCGGGCCGGGGAACACCGCGCGGACCCCGGCGATCACCTCGCGCCACTCGGCCTCGTGGGCGGTGGTGCCGTCGAGCTCGCTCCCGACGACGAACGCGTCCGCGGCGGAGGTGGCGCGGGCCAGCGCGGTCACCCACTGGCGGTACTCGCGGAAGAACCGCGCCCGCGCGACCGGATCCGGGAACCCGATCGCGCCGCGCCACGCGAACGGGCTGCCCCAGTACGCGAGGTGCGGGGTGACCATCACCTTCATCCCCCGGGCGTGCGCCTCTCGGATCGGGCGGACCAGCCAGTCCGGCGGCGCCGCAGGATCGAACGGACGGAACCGGACCGACCCGTCCGCGCCGATCCGGGCGTACGGGTGATAGGAGACCCAGTTCACGCCGAGGCCCGACAGCACGTCGAGCGTGCCGGCCATCGCGTCGGTGCCCCACTCCCAGCCCCAGCTCGGGGTGGACACGGTCATGCCGCGGATCTCGGCCGCGACGCCGACCGACGACCAGCCGAGGAGGACCATCGCCCACATGTCGACGACGTATCCGTCAACCCCGGATCCGGCCGTCCGGATCGCGGTGATCGGCGATGTCCACGAGCGGTGGGACGCGGTCGACGTGTCGACGATCGACGCCCTCGGGTACCAGCTCGTGCTGTTCACCGGCGACCTGGCCGACCGGATGCACCGGCGGACCCTCGACGTCGCCCGGCGGATCGCGCCGCTCGCGACGCCGGCGGTGCTGATCCCCGGCAACCACGACGCGACGACGCCGCTCGGCGTGCTGGCCGAAGCGCTCGGGCGGCTCCGGACCCGGCCAGGCCAGGCCGGGCGGCACGCGAAGCGGCTGCGGGCCCTGCGCGACGCGCTCGGTCCGGTGTCGGTCGGCGGGTACAGCCTGCACCCGGTCCCCCCCGTGGGGGCGACCGACCCGGCGATCACGGTGATCGCCGCGCGCCCCCACGCGATGGACGGCCGGCGGGTCACGTTCCCGCACGCGGTCGGGGTCGCGGACCTCGACGCCTCCGCCGCCCGGCTCCGGGCGCTGGTCGACGCGGCTCCGGGGGCGCTGGTGTTCGTGGCCCACAACGGCCCGAACGGGCTCGGGGCCGATCGCGCCGCCCGCGTCGGAGGGCGAACGGC
>JBEBJW010001730.1:0-1544 GCA_040079715.1 Myxococcota bacterium
CTGCACGTCACGGGCCTCGCGGGCCAGAGCCTCGCGGGCCAGAGCCTCGCGGGCCAGAGCCTCGCGGGCCAGAGCCTCGCGGGCCAGAGCCTCGCGGGCCTGAGCCTCGCGGCCCTGGGCGTCACGCGGCTGCGACTCGCGCGGCTTGGGCTCGCGCTGGCGGGCGAGCGGCGGGCGTTCGCTGCGTCTCGACTCGGCCGGCTCGGTCGCGTCGTCGAGCTCGCGGTCCGTGGGAGGCGCGAGCGCGGCCCGCACGAGGTCCTCGGACAGCGTGATCGTGAATTCGCCGACCGGCCCGAGGTCGAAGTCGGATCCGAGCTCGTCGCCGCCCGCGCGCGCGACACTGCCCGCGCCGTCGTCGGCGCGGTCTGCCGGCTCAGCGGCGTCGTCGAGGCTCGCGCCCGCCCGTCGGCGGCGGCGCATCCGCGGAGAGAGCTCGTCGTCCTCGGCCAGGTCGACCTCCGGTCCCGGATCCTAAGCCCTCGCGGCGCCGGTCGCCAGATCTGGGCCCGGAACAGCGGGCGGAGATGCAGCGCGTGGGGGTCTGGGCTAGCTAGCCAGTCCGGGGAGGTCGGATGGAGTCGGATCGGCTCGCCACGTTGTTGGTGCACGCCGGCGCGCGTCACGTCGAAGGGGCCGTCGTCCCGCCGATCTTCCAGTCCGCGAACTACCTCCAGGGCGACCCCGAGACGTACGGCGACGTCGTGTACCTGCGCCTGTCGAACTCGCCGCAGCAGCTCGCGCTGGCGGACAAGCTCCGCCAGATCGAGGGGGCCGAGGTCGCGCTGCCGATGGCGAGCGGGATGGCGGCGGTGAGCACGGCGCTGCTGTCGGTGCTGTCCGCCGGGGACCACCTGCTGATCCAGCGCGGCACCTACGGCGGCACCGCCACGTTCGTCCGCGACGACCTGCCCCGGCTCGGGATCGCCGTCACCGAGGTCGACGGGGCGCGTCCGGACACCTGGGCGGCGGCCCTGACCCCGACCACCCGGGCGTTGTACGTCGAGTCGGTCGGCAACCCGCTGCTCGAGGTGCCGGACCTCGACGCGGTGGTCGCGTTCTGCCGCGCGAACGGGCTCGTGTCGCTGATCGACAACACGTTCCTGACCCCCGCCGGCTTCCGGCCGATCCCGTTCGGGTTCGACCTCGTGATCCACTCCGCCACGAAGTACCTCAACGGCCACTCGGATCTGGTGGCGGGGGTGGTCGCCGGGCGGGCTGCGCCGATGGCGAAGGTCGTGGCGCTCGCCCACCACCTCGGCGGGTCGCTCGACCCACACGCGTGCTTCCTCCTCGATCGTGGGCTGAAGACCCTCCAGCTCCGGCTCGCCCGCCAGACCGACAACGCGCTGCGCCTCGCGCTGTTCCTCGCCGATCACCCAGCGGTCGCGCGGGTCCGGTACCCGGGTTTGACCGGCGATCCGCACCACGAGCGAGCGCGAGCGTATTACGACCACTTCGGGGCGATGGTGTCGTTCGAGACCCGCACCGCGGATCAGGCGGCGCGGTTCCTCGACCGGGTCCGGATTCCGTTGCACGCGGCC
>JBEBJW010001731.1:0-1544 GCA_040079715.1 Myxococcota bacterium
GGGGCGGCGCACGTCGCGGACCGAGGTGCGGGCGGAGGCGCGCGCAGCGCCGGGTGGCGGTCGATCGGCGCGTCGAGGGTCGCGTCGAGGGTCGCCGCGAGCCGGTCGAGCGCCTCGACCAGCCGGGCCGCGAGCCACGGCGCGAACGCGCCCGACAGCGACAGGTGGCCGGCGATCCCGTCCGACAGCTCGTACAGGTGCAGCTCGAGCGGGAACTTCGCCGCGGCGGCGGGGACGTGGACGAGCTCGAGCTCGACGCTGTCGACGCTGTCGACGCTGTCGACGCCGACCCGCGCGATCAGCCCGGTCGGTCCGCCGGCGAACCGCGGCCGCGCCGTCGACCCGGCCCGCGAGGTGGCCGACAGCCGCTTGAACCCCGGCAGGTTCTGGTACGCGAGCACCGCCTCGGTCCGGCCGACCACGTCGCCGAGCGGGCGGTGGGGGCTCGTCGCCGCGAGGTCCGACCGGGCGCGGACCTGCGCCGCGAGCGCCCGGAGCGTCGACGACGGCTGGACCGCGATCACCTGCGGGACGGTGTCGACCGCGTAGCCGACCATCCCGTCGAGCGCGGCGTCGGTCCGGAGGGTCCGCGGGGACGCGATCACCACCGCCTCCTGGCCGGTGAACCGGTGGAGGATCGCGGCCCACCCCGCGAGGACGAGCTGGAACCGGGTGCACCCGAGCATGCGCGCCGCGGCGGAGATCCGGTCGAACGCCGGGCCGCCGAGCTCGACCGGTAGGTCGGTCCGGGTGGGCACGTCGGCGCGCGGCAGGGCGAGCGCGGGGTCGGCGGCGCGGACCTCGTCGACCCACGCCGGATCGGTCGCGGGCACAGCGAGCTCGGTGAGCCACCGGAGGTACCGCATGTCCTGGGGCGCGTCGGGCGGGGCGCCCCGGAGCAACGCGACGGCCTGCGGGCACAGCGCGAGCAGGGACGCGGCGTCGACCGCCAAGTGGTGGCCGCCGACGTGCAAGAGATCGCGGTCCGGGCCGCGGAGGACCACGATCCAGAACAGCGGATCGAGGGCCGGCGGGCGGGCGGTCCGGAGCGCTGCGCCCAGGGTGGACGCGGCCTCGTCCGCGATCTCCACCACCCGGACCCACGGGCGGATCGGCGCGTCGATCGACAGCGCGAGCCCGTCCGGGGTCCAGTCGAACGCGCCCCGGAGGATCGGGTGGCGCAGCGCGAGGGCGGTGGCGGTCGGGGCGAGCCGGGCGAGGTCCACCCGGTCCGACACCGCGACGGTCACGCCCTCCTGGTACGGATCGTCGCCGCCGGCCCGCTGCTGCTCGAGCAGGTACAGGCCGAGCTGCCACGGAGTGGCCGGGTACCGGGTCTGCGGCCGATCCGCGGCGGACAGCAGCGCCACCAGCTCGTCCCGGCGGTCCGCCAGCGCCTGGCGTCGGTCCGGGGTGAGCGCCGCGGTCGGCCCGGCGAACCGGACCCGCCCGTCCTCGACCCACAGGCGCACCCCGTCGCGGGCGAGGGCGTCGACCAGGGACGGGAGGCTCACAGGACCCCCTCGGTCCACTGGACGCTCGGG
>JBEBJW010001732.1:0-1543 GCA_040079715.1 Myxococcota bacterium
GTGGTGGCGGGCGCGGCGGGCGTCGCGGAGGCCCTCCCGCTGGTCCCGTCGTTCGAGCCGAACGTGCTGGTCAGCGACATCGGGATGGCGGGCCAGGACGGCTACGGCCTGATCCGCCAGCTCCGGCAGTCCGGGCTGTCGGCGCACGAGCTGCCGGCGGTCGCGCTGACCGCGTTCGCCCGGGTCGAGGATCGGCAGGACGCGCTTCGGGCCGGGTACCAGGTCCACCTCGCGAAGCCGGTCGACCCGCCGCAGCTGGTGAACGCCGTGGTGGCCGCGCTCCGGCTCCGGTAGTTGGGTCGCTCCGCCGACCGGCATACGACCACGAAGGTGTGGCGGTCGGCGTCGGTCTCCGGAGCATCGGACCGGCGCCGATCTCCCGCCCCACCACCACCGCCCGCGGTCGGGCCGGGAGCGACGATGGAGCAGCGAGATCGTGACGACCTCGAGACGCTGACCGACGACGCCGGGTCGAGCGGGGCGAGCTTCGCGCCATCCGCGCCGCAGACCTGGAACACGCTGTGGGAGGGTCCGGACCCGTGGCGCGACGACTACGGCGTGGTCGGGGCGTGGCCGGACCGCCGCCCGGAGGAGTCGCGCTCGCACGCCGGCAAGGGCCCGCGCGGGTACGCGCCCGACTGGAGCTGGCTCCGGGATCGGGTCGCCGAGGCGCTGACCTGGGACAGCCAGGTCGACGCACGCGGGATCGAGGTCACCTGCGTCGGGGGCGAGATCACGCTCACCGGCACGGTGGCCGACCGCGGCCAGAAGCGCCGTGCCGGCTGGGTCGCAGACCGGATCGCGGACCAGGTCGCCGACGCGGACGGGGTGGTGGACGTGCACAACCGGCTGCGGGTCGGCGGGTTCTGACGCGCCGACGCCGTGCCCGGGGTCACTCGTACGCGAGCAGGGTGTAGGTGATCGCGATCACGGCCAGCGGCTCGGGGACGTACTCCTCGAACGTGATGCTGTTGCGCGGCTCGTTCCAGGTCCACCGCCCGTCGACCAGGTGGCCCGCGTCGTCGAACACCGCCGGGGCGTGCGGGATGATCACGCCGTCCGTGCGCTCCTCGACGACCGCGATCGTGTCCGGCACGGGGCGGTGCGACAGGAAGAACTCGGTCTTGTAGCCGCCGGCCTGGAGCCCGAGCTCGGTCAGCACCGGCGACCAGTCGCGCTCGGCGATGTCCCACGCGATCCCGCCGATCGTGTCGGTCACCTTCAGGTACCGGGTGCCGCGGTCGGCGGGCGGATTGTCGATGAACGACACGATCGACGAGTACGTCTGCCGGCGCTCCGGCGGCTTGAGGTCGTCGTACCACTGGGTGAACTCCTCGGCGGTGATCACCGTCGGGAGCGTCTGGTCTTCTTCGTCGCTGATGACGATCGTGTGGAGGTCTGCCTCGTCGCGGTAGAACCCCGCGTTGACGGTCTCCCGCTTCGCCTCGAGCGCGTGGAACGCGGCGCCGAGCCCGCACTCCTCGCCGAGGGCGTTGGTGCCGAGGGTGGCCATCGCGGAGAACACGTCGATCGGGTCGACCGT
>JBEBJW010001733.1:0-1539 GCA_040079715.1 Myxococcota bacterium
GGACCACCGGCCGCTCGTCCGGCGCGAGCGCGGTCCCGCTGAGGGCGCCGGCCGACACCGGCACCGCCGCGCTCAGCGCCGGGAGCCGGGCGAGCAGCGGCTGGAGGGCCTCGGGGGGCAGCCCCCGGGTGGACCGGACCCAGTCGGCGAGCCCGGCCGCGACCGTGGCGGGGACCGGGATCCACTGGAGCTCGTCCGCCGGATCTCCCGGGACCACCCGGAGCCAGGTGCCGCGGCTGCCGTGCTCGACGTGGGCGGCGAGCTCGGCGGACGGGACGTGCTCCCCGTCGACCGTCAGGGTCGGGACGTATCGGCCGTCGACGTCGCCGAACCCGAGCCCGAGCGAGCGGCGGCGGATCACCAGCGGCTTGTTGCCCTTCGTGCCCGAGAACAGGCGCGGGTGGCCGATCAGCGCCTCGGCGACCAGCGGACCGAGCTCGCGCGGGAGGTTCGGCCGGTGGGCGATCAGCACCACCAGCCGCTCGTCGCCCTCGGCGTACATGTACGGCTCGACCTCGGGCCACCGGGCGTTCCGGATCGTCCACCCGCCCTTGGCCCGCGGCGTGCCGACGACCGGGCGGACCTTCAACGCCCCCGTGTCGACTGCGACCCGCCACCCGAGCCGGGTCTCGTCCGGCGGGGCCCCGATCGACCACCGATCGACCGCCGCCAGCTCGCGCTCCCACGGCGCCCGGGTCACGACCGCGACCACC
The DNA here is from genome assembly GCA_040079715.1 of Myxococcota bacterium. GTDB lineage: Bacteria > Myxococcota_A > UBA796 > UBA796 > JACKER01. The sequence continues at coordinate 714 of JBEBJW010001733.1, forward strand.
TCGGCGTGCAGCGGGTCCGCCGGGTCGGCGATCGCGTCGAGCAGCCGATCGATCGCCGCGAGCGACCACTCCGGGTGGCTGCCGTCGAGGGTGAACGGCTCGATCGCCGACAGCACGACCCGCGGCCGATCCCAGTCCGTCGCCCGCTCCGGCACGCCGAACCCGACCAGCCCGCGGTCCGGATCGGTCTCCCACCCGAGCTGCGCGTGCTGGCCCTCCGGCACGACCCGTTGCCGGAGCGCGGCCCGGACCTCGAGCGCCCACGACCACAACGGGCGGAGCGCGGGCGCAGGTGCCGTGCGGCGGCTCGCGGCGCGGGCCCGCTCGGTCTCGAGCCCCTCGACCCGCCGGGCGGCCCGGATCCGCAGCGCGTCTTCGATCTCCGGGCGGATCCGCTCGATCCACGCGTCGCCGGGGGCGAGGTACTGCCCGACCCGGAGCCACGCCCCCGGGTTGCCGCGCCCGACCGACTTCAGCAGGTCGTCGCCGGTCAGCCGGTGCAGGTCCGTCACGTCGACGCGGTCCACGTCCCCCTCCGTCCGGTCGATCTAGCCCTCGGTCCCGCGGGTGGCGGACAGAATCTGTCCGCGCCGTCGGATCAGCCAGGACAACGACTGCGACGGCGTGTCCGACGAGGGCCTCGACAACGACGGAGACGGGACCGGACGGTGCCGCGACTGCGACGACCACGACCCCGCGGTGTTCCCCGGACCGATCGAGGCGTGCGACGGCCAGGACGAAGACTGCGACGGGATCGTCGACGACGGGTTCGACGTCGACCCCGCACGCCCGCGCCAGGCGGACGGGCGGGCGCGCAGAGCGGAGC
>JBEBJW010001734.1:0-1530 GCA_040079715.1 Myxococcota bacterium
TCCCACCGCGCGAACCCGTCGTCGAGCCGATCCGGGGGGTGATCGAGCTCGATCCGGTGCGCGAACCACGCCTCCCGGCAGGCCGGCGCATCCCACACCGTCCCGCCGTCGACCGTGGTGACCGCGACGTCCGCCGGGGTGGCGAACCTGAGAGTGCGGCACACAGGCCGATCGCGAGACCGCATCGAAACTCTCCGCGCGCGGGGACGGGTCACACTCTGACCAGGAATCGACGACGAAGCCACCGGGAGAGCCCGGGCGGGGTGGTGTGATGGAGATCCTGCTCGCTGCGATGGACGGAACCTGGCGGGTGCCCGCCGAGCTCGTGGACGTGGCCGCCCGGGGGGCGCGGGTCAAGGTCCGCCTCGATCAGGTCGTGCCGGCGGCGGTCGGCAAGAGCTTGACGGTGTGGCTGGTCGACAAGACCGCCGGGATCGAGCTGCCGATCGAGGCGAAGCTGGTCCACCGCCGCGAGGATCCGGACGGGCGCGTGCTCGGCGTCGAGTTCATCGACCTGCGGACCGTCGGCGGCCTGCTCCACCCGGTGCTCGGGCGGGCGCTGAACCGACGGGCGGCGTTCCGGGTCAACCCCGCGCGGAGCGAGGGCAAGGTCAAGGTGATGCTCGTGGCGCCGCCGCACCTGGTGGTCCCGATGGAGGCGGGGACGCTGGTCGACGTGTCCACCGGCGGGCTCGCGGTCGACGCGCCGATCGCGTTCGAGATCGGGCTCGAGGGCACCGAGCTGTTCGACGTGATGTTCAAGCTGCCGCAGTCCGACGTGACGATCACCGCGTCGGCCCGGATCCAGCACCGGACGCTCCTCCAGGACAAGGTCGTCCGGTACGGCGCCCAGTTCCTGAACACCGACGATCCCGCGTTCCGCAAGAACCACGACACGATCCTCGGTTACGTGATCCGCCGACAGCGCGAGATGGCCGAGGAGCACGAGCTGAACCACGGCGTCGGCATCCCGATCGGAGCGTTGTCCCGCGCGAGGCTGTGAGCACCTGGGTCCCCGAGATCACGCTCGACGTCGACGGGATCCGGGACCGCCTGGATCGCGAGCAGCCGGCGCTGCGCGGACTGCCGATCACGGTCCTGGGCGAGGGCTGGGACAGCCTGGCGGTGCGGGTCGGCGACGACTGGGTGTTCCGGTTCACCCGCCGCCGCCTCGCGGCGACGCTGATGGCGCGCGAGGTCGCGTGGATGCCGTGGCTGGCCCCTCGGCTGCCAGCCGGGGTCCCGGTGCCCGTCCCGGAGCGGGTCGGTGGGGGTGACTACCCGTACGCCGGCCACCGGTGGCTGCCGGGCGTCACCGGGTGCGCGGTGGGAGACGATTTCCGCGACCGCCTCGCGGCGCCGCTCGGGCGGTTCCTGCGGGCGCTGCACGCGGTGGAGCCGCCTCCGGACGGTCCTGAGCCCTTCGTGGGTGGGCCCCACCCTGAGCCCCCTCCGGGCGACGTGCTCGGTCGCGCGGACCACCGGCGGCGCGGCGACCGGGCGCTCGAGCGGCTCGGGGCGGTGGACGGG
>JBEBJW010001735.1:0-1529 GCA_040079715.1 Myxococcota bacterium
GTACAGGCCGAACCGGAGGTCGAGCCCGTGGTTCCACTCGTAGTTGTCGACGTACGACCAGTACAGGTAGCCGCGGACGTCCGCCCCTCGGCCGATCGCGGCCGCGAGCGACCCGAGGTGCCCGTCGAGCACCTCGACCCCGCGATCGGCGACCGACGGCGTGCCGTTCTCGGTGATCCACAGCGGGACGCCGAACGCGCCCGCCCGGTCGACCACCTCGCCGAGGCCCTCCGGGTACGGCTCCCACGAGAACGTGAACGAGAAGTCGAACACCGGCAGCTCGTCGAACGGCGCCGACGGCAGCGCGCCGATGGTGAGCTGGTTGTAGTAGTTGATGCCGAGGACGTCGAGCCGGTCTGCGAGCTCGGGCCGGGTCCGGTCCGCGACCCCGTCGAGGTCGTCGTCCCACGCGCCGGTGGTCACCGCGTCGACGTACATCCGGTGGTACAGGTAGTCGGCGTGGTCCATCGCCGCGACATCCGCCGGATCGTCCGGATCGAGCGGGGTCATCGCGACGAAGTTCATCACCAGCCCGACCTCGGTCGCGGCCCCGTCGCCGTCGGCGTCGACGCGGTCTTCGGCCCGGATCGCGTCGACCATCGCGGCGTGGGCCTCGATCTGGTCCTGCATCACGGCGATCCCGGCGTCGAGATCGAGCAGGCGGCCCGGCGGCGACGACCGGTCCTCGGTCGGGAACACGTACCCGGACACGGTGGTCGCGAACGGCTCGTTCAGCGTGTACCACCGGTCGACCTCGCCGCCGAACTCCCGGGCGCAGAACCCGGCGTACCGCGCGATCAACGGCACGATCCGATCGCGGGTGACCCACCCGTCGGCGCAGCCGGTGAGGTCCTCGTGGCACGCGACGCCGTCGTGGACCCAGGTGGGCAGCGTGTAGTGGTTCACGGTGACCACGACGTCGATCCCGGCGGCGTCGAGCGCGGCGAACATCGCGTGGTACCGGGCGACCGCCGCGGGGTTCGCGAGCGGGACCAGGGCGTCGACGCTGGCGGCGTCCTCGGCCGCGCCGTCCGGGAACAGCCGCGACCACTCGAGGCTCATCCGGAGCGCGGTCATCCCGTCGGCCTGCATCCGGTCGACGTCCTCCTCGAACAGCTCCCACATCCCGGGGCCGTCCGACACGGGCTCGCCGGTCACGTACAGCGACGGATCGCCGACGATCGCCGGGTCGGTCACCCACTGGTACCAGTCGGACGCCGGGTCGAGGCAGTCCGCGTCGGACCAGGTCGGGCAGCCCATATCGACCTGGAACCCGGCCACCGCGGTCCCGAACGCGAACCCGTCCGGGAAGTCGCGGGCCTCGACCACCGCGGGATCGGTCCGACAGGCCACCGCGAGCAGGGGGATCAACGGCACGGCTCCTCCACGGTCGGGATCGCGTCGCGGCGGGCGGGGGCGAGGAACGTCCCGGCCGCGACCGGGGCGAACGACGCGACCGCGCCGGCCTCGACCCACCGGACATCGATCGGCGGCGCGCCGTCGACGGTGATCGCGGCCCCGCCCTCGAC
>JBEBJW010001736.1:0-1528 GCA_040079715.1 Myxococcota bacterium
ATCCGAAGCGTTGGTGTTCCACAGCCAAGCGGCGTAGAAGTCGGCCCACCCCTCCTTGAGGGCGGTGCTGTACCACTCCTTGGTGGTGGTGCTGTGGCCACCGGAGCCGGTTCCCTCGCCATCGCAGTTGTCGGTGGCGGACCCGTTGTCGACCACGGTGGAGGTGTTGTTGTCCCGGCGCCGATACACCCCGTGCCCGGTCTCGTGGGCGATGATCGACTTGCTGAACGTGGCAGCTTTGATGTATTCCTGCCCTCCGCCGTTGTAGACGGGCGGGCTGTAGTTCGAGTTGTCGTACTTGAGCGGGGTGGATGAGCCGAGGCCCGCGTTGTGCTGATTCATCGCGGTCATCGCCACCGCGAGCTGTGCGGTCGCGGTGGCGACCGGCATCACGAGCGTGATCGTCGTGGAGGCGGTCGGTCGGAACCCGCCTCCGACGGTCCCCGGATACATGGGGTAGTAGTAGGGAGACGGGAGGGTCGGGCTTTGGTGGACCATGATCGGCACCCCGTTGACCTCCGCGTCGGTCAACGCGTAAACCCGGTAGTCGGAGTTGCTCCACAGACTCCGGGTGACGCAGCCGGCGTTGTCGGTGTATCCGTTCATCACGTTCTGCTGGTAGACGCCGCCATAGAACTCGTCGATGAGGATCTTGACCCCGCGCGCCGGTCGGTTGGCGTTGGCGGCCCACACGTCTCCGCCGAGATCGGTGTAGTTGGTGGGGATCGTGACACAAAATGTCACTGAGTACCAGGTGCCCGCTCGCGCAGGCGCCGTCCACAGCAGCAGCAGTACCACCACCGCCGCTCGAACCGCAGCCCCGAGCGGTCCAGCGGGGATTGTCGCGGCGATCATCGTCCCACCTCGTCGCTCTGGTCGTCTTCCGGGACGGTGACGGTCACCTCGGGGTGGTCGTCGACCCCGCGCGGCGTCGCGTACTCGTGCCAGATCGGCGGTAGGTACCGGTAGGTCGGGCCGTTGGCGGTGGCCTCCGCGATCAACGCCGGGTCGAGGGTGCCGCCGGGCGCGTGCGTGGCCAACTCCTGCTCGCTCCATACGACGGGATCACGGTCGACCCCGTCGGGCCAGATTGCGAACACGATCGGCAGGACGAACTCCTGGGCGGGCCGCCCGTCGAGCAAGGTGGGCTCGACCAGGTCGGTGACGTAGGTGGTGGCGAGCGGGTGCTGGAACGCCTCCGGCGGAGGCGCGATCGCGACTTCGATCGAGGTGCCGCTCGAGAGGTCGTACGGGCCCAGCGCCCAGTGGTATTCGAGCGGACCGAACTGCGCGCGACAGTCGATCGTCACCAGCACGTCCCGCGTAGGTGGCGCGACCAACACGGCAACGGGCGCGCTCACGTTCGTCTCCAGCCACCAGCCGGCCGTCTCACCGAGCAGCAGCGGGTCCGTTATCTCGTCGTCGGCTCGAGCCCCCCCCCCGGCGAGGACCATCATCCAGGCTGCGATTGCCACTTCAGCACCTCCGCTCACGGAGCGTAGACTGCAGTCGCACGCTTGTCAAGTAT